>JAZUFW010000026.1:0-54019 GCA_045640905.1 Lachnospiraceae bacterium | reverse complement strand
GCGTATTCGCGTATGGTGGATGAATATAATACATCAATAGAAAGCGAAAGAAATCGTCTCTGGTTTGATTATTCTAAAAATGCTGATTCTTTATATGACGATATGGATTCTCTGGTATATTACACAGCTGATACTCTTGCGACTAAAGAACTGGTGGATGACGCCGGAAATCCTGTATTGGATTCTGACGATAATCCCGTTAAATATACAGTGGCGGATGAATATGTTGTGTCGCGACTGAATTACGATGTTTTCAAAAGCTTTTCAGATGATGAAATCAAACGATTGTTTGGATTGACAGATAATGATTTCAAAAAGCAGGTGTTTGATGAGCATGGAGATCCTGTTTTGGATCCCGACGATAAGCCGGTATATCGTGATCTCACTACGGATGAAAGAAATGCGCTCATAGAAAGCAGTTGGACCGGTTTTAGCGATTATAAGAAACT
Source organism: Lachnospiraceae bacterium (assembly GCA_045640905.1). Classification (GTDB taxonomy): domain Bacteria; phylum Bacillota; class Clostridia; order Lachnospirales; family Lachnospiraceae; genus JAILLW01. Next base: position 53,570 of record JAZUFW010000026.1, on the reverse strand, counting down.
GACAATATTTGATGACCCGGCCATTGATAAAAATGCTTTGGTTAAGTTGAATAATAATCGTATTTATCCTTTATCCGACTGGTACAAAGCACAGGTCAGAGCTTTTGACAGAGCGCAGGGAACGGGAGATACATTTACTTCAATAGACAGAATATTAGGTGAGTATGAAGGAAGTAACGACAGCCTGATGGCTAAAAAACTGGACTTCTATAAGAGCGCCAGGGATAATGAATTGAACACGAAAATGCTTGACCAAAGGACTATGGTATTCCGAGGCCCTATAAACAGTGATTCCATTTCTTTGACCTTTGATACATCGGGAGTTCTGCTAAGTGATTTGATTAATCTTCAGGATGATGATGAAATCAAAGAAAAACTCAGTACGATGAACACGTCTTCGCTGAATACGACATATCGACCTGAAGTTATGAATTCTGCGGATGTTACCGATACGATTAAGTCACTTTTTACTACACCTACTTTTTCACTAAACGGAAACGGTGAATCGTATCAGGAAGTGCAGTTTTCTCAGAAGACTCATAACTCCGGAAGCAAAGCGATTAACATTCCCGAAGTTAATGTGACCAAGTCGGGATTTTTCATTCAGGCAGGACCGGAAGCGGGACAACATATAGATGTTTTGTATGACAATATGCGTCTGGCCTCGCTCGGTATTCGAGGAACTCATGTAGATACGGTAGACGGGGCAAATACCATGCTTGCGGCGATTAAGAATGCGCAGCAGAAGGTTTCGGCAGAACGCTCGGACTTCGGCGCATACACCAACAGGTTGGAGCATGCGTATAACTCAAATTACAATACAGAAGAAAACACCACGGCAGCAGAATCCAGAATCAGGGATACGGATATGGCTCTTGAGATGGTTAAGTTATCGAACCACAATGTAATATTGCAGGCAGGTGAAGCAATGATGGCTCAGGCCAATCAGAGCAATCAGGGCGTGCTGGCGTTGCTGCGGTAAGGAGATATTTGGAGGAAACCATGGATTATATTATTGTTCAGGCAGGCGGTAAAGGAACCCGTTTAAAGTATCTTACGGAAAACAAACCGAAAGCCCTTGTGCCTGTAGATAACCTTCCGATGCTTTTTCATCTTTTCAGGAAATATCCCGACAAGAGATTCGTGATTATAGCAGATTATAAGAAAGAGGTAATGCGAGAGTACCTCAACGTGTTTGCTGACGTCAAATATAACATTGTTGATGCGTCCGGCACAGGGACATGCTCCGGAGTGAAACAAGCTATTGATTTAATTCCCGAAAAAGAACCTTTCATGCTGGTGTGGTCGGATTTGATATTGCCGAAGGACTTGATATTGCCTGAAGGGTATGAAGATCCGACTTGCGAGCCGACAACTGATTATGTGGGAGTATCTCAAACGTTCCCCTGTAGATGGAAATATGAAAACGGAGTTTTTGAGGAAGAAAGATCCACAGAATTTGGTGTGGCAGGATTCTTTCTTTTTAGAGAAAAGTCAATAATCGCAGATGTTCCTGAAAGTGGTGAACTGGTCAGGTGGATGAAACAAAAAGGAATCGAGTATCAACCGATAGGACTTGGAGGAACCAAGGAGTTTGGGTTGATTGAAGAATATGAGAAACTTGGAAGTTCCAAATGCAGACCGTTTAATAAAATCACGATTCAGGGAGATATTCTGATAAAGGAAGCGGTAGATGAGCAAGGGCGGAAATTGGCAAAGCGCGAAAGTGCTTGGTATGAGAAGGCTAAGGATTTGGGAATTGATATTCTTCCAAAGATATATGACTTGAATCCGTTGAAGATGGAATTTATCAGTGGACAGAACATATATGAATGTGATTTGGGAACAGATTGCAAGAGGAAGATACTTGAAAGCTTGGTTTCGTCATTGAAAAAACTTCATTCATCTGAACATGTTCCGGCAGATTCGTTCAGTGTGAAGGAAGCGTACTATAATAAGACATTTGATCGTCTATCAAAGATTCAGGACTTGATTCCGTTTGGAAGAGACGAGGTTATCAGAGTTAACGGAAGAGCCTGTAGAAATGTGTATTATCATAGACGTGAATTGGAAAAAGCGTTGGATAAGCTAGTGGCAAACTGTAAGGAGTTTTCGTTTATTCACGGAGATTGCACGTTTTCAAACATGATGGTAAGAGATAGTGGCGAACCGGTTCTCATAGATCCCAGAGGATATTTTGGATTTACTGAATTGTTCGGAGATGTCAGATATGATTGGGCGAAAGTCTATTATTCGATTGCCGGAAATTATGATCAATTCAACTTGAAACGATTTAGATTACACATTTCGGAGAGCCCGGCAGATGGGGTTGAACTTGATATAGAATCGAATCATTGGGAAGACCTGGCAGATGAATTCTTAAAAATGACGGGGCAGGATGAACAGGAAATAAAGTTGCTTCATGCGGTTATATGGTTATCGCTTACAACATATGCCTGGCAGGATTATGATTCTGTATGCGGAGCATTTTACAACGGACTTTACTATTTGGAGGAAGTATTATGATTACCTACTATCAGGATGTTATTGATGTCATAAAAGATTCACTGGAATCAATACCGACAGATAAATATGAGCAAATAATTACCGAATGTGTAGATACAATACGAAACGGTGGAAAAATTATCGCATCCGGTCTGGGAAAAAATGTTCCTATTTGTGAGAAGTTTGTCGGAACCTTGAATTCTTTTGGGATTGATGCGAGATTTTTACATACCAATACGGCTGTTCATGGTGATCTTGGAATAGTGACTCCAAAAGATATCGTATTTTTGCTAACCAAAGGAGGCAATACAAGCGAAACAGTAGTGCTTGGTGAACATTTAAAAAACAGAGGAACCAATACTTGGCTAATGTCCTTTTATGGTGATGGAAAAGCATCAAAGGTGGTTGATAAAAAACTTATTATGCACCTAATTAATGAAGGTGATGAGTGGGATATAGTGCCTAATAATTCTACAACGGTATATTTGATAATACTTCAAGGAATCGCTCTGGAAGTCGGAAAAAGACTGGGCATTTCTTTAGATGATTTTAGGGTAAATCATCCCGGTGGCGGAATAGGTGCGAGATTGAGCGGAAAGGATTTGTGGAAAGAATGATACGCATATGGATGAAACTTGCAAAAGGCAATTTCATATGGAAGTATTTGCGCGTGAGATATCATATAGATGCCACTACGGTTGTTCTTTTTTTATCTGAAGATAACAGCAAAATTAACGAATACGCCATTAAATATCTAGACGATGTGATGGGGAGGAAAGGTTGCAAGAAAGCGGTTATTTTCACTGAATCCGAAGAGCTGGCACAACTTGCGACTGAAAGGGTGTCTACAAAAAAGGCAGTGAGAGTAGCAAAACTTGACGTGGACACAATCATGTGTGTTTACGACTGGTATAGAGTAATCCGGTTTAACAGAAATGTATTTTTTACCTTTACCGATAGAACTAAGGACAATTTACTTGGTCGGTTTTTACGGGAAACAGATATTGATGAGAACGATGCGGTCTGCCTGGCTATATATAATTTTCGCTATGTTTTGGGGAAATAAATATGTATGCAGCTGAATTGGAAAAAGTAAAAAAGAAACTTCATAAGTTGATAAGGAGCGGGAGATTCACCGGTAAAGAAATATGTTTATTCGGAGTGAGTGATAATACCCGTCAAATTATTGGAATTCTTAGAGAAAACGGCTATGAACCAAGCCACGTAATAGATAATGATGTAAATAAAGTCGGAAGTTACTGTGCGGGAATACAGGTCCTTGCTGCAAAAGAATTTGCAAACAATAATTCGGTCTTCTTAATATATTCATTTTATCATGAAGAAATGAAAAGGCAGTTAGCAGCAAGTGGAATTTGCGAAAAAAACATCATTTCATTGAATTTGAAGGAACGCAGTTTTTGGGGAACTGTTAGCGATATTCAAAAAGGAAAAAAGATTTATGATAGATTGATTCGGGAATATGGTGATGTGCCTATATATCTGTGCCCTTATACAGGAACCGGAGACATATACCTAATTGGCACGTTTTGGGAAGAATATATAGAAAAAGAAAATATTAGTGATTACGTGTTTCTTGTAATTAGCGGTGCCTGCAAGAAGGTTGCTCAATTATTTGATATAAAGAACATAATCTGCTTGGAGAAGCAAAAAGACAGTGGATGGCTGATAAGTTATTATGCATCAAATGCAGATAGTGTCAATTTGAAAATTCTGAATGATGCTTGGGCACAGATACATGATAATCAAACTGAATGGTTTAGGGGCTATAAAGGATGGTACTTCACTGAGTTATTTAGAAAATTCGTATTTGACTTACCGGATGATAGTAGACCAAAGCATCCTGTTTTGCAGAATAAAGATAAGGAAGTTGCAGAATTATTTGAAAAGTATTGCCTCAAAAAAGGGAAAACGGCTGTATTGTCGCCGTATTCAAATACATTGTCGGATTTGCCGATAGTTTTTTGGGAGAAGGTATGTGAATGTCTTTTGAAAAAAGGATATTCAGTATGCACAAACAGCTGTGGGCCGAAAGAAACACCAATAAAGGGCTCCGTAGGAGTTTTCTTTCCTCTTAATATCGCACCTCAATTTGTGAATGCGGCAGGCATGTTCATCGGGGTTCGAAGCGGGTTTTGTGACATTATCAGTGGCTGCACGGCAAAGAAAATCATATTGTACGATAGAAGAAACAGATTTTATAACGCTTCGGCATTTGAGTATTTTAGCCTAAACAGAATGGGACTTTGTGATGACGCAGTGGAAATCGAGTATGAGCTTGCCGAAAACGAACTTGATAGAATAGTAAATTATATAGGAGGGCACTTGAATGGCCAGAAATCAAATACATTTAATTAATGAATTGCCACATATCTATGAATTGGAAGATATGATGGCGTTTTGCAAAAAATATGATGAATTATATATATACGGGCGTGCCTACAATCAAGAGTATTTGCTAAAATTTTTCGATATGGCAGGAGTTGATATTAAGGGATTTGTTACTACAACTGTACGCGATGAAGAAAAGAGTTGTTTTATCTATCGTGAATTACCTGTAATTTCATACGAGGAACTACTTCACCGAAGTAAGGAAGCAAAGGTTGGAGTAATTGTCGGACTTAGTGATAAACACTACGGTGACATTATTCCCAGATTTAGAAATACGAATTTTGCAGACTATTTTCTGATGTCAGAGTTTAATAAAAGAGCTATTGCAAAACAAATGACACCCAGAAAACATGATGAATTGGCCTTTGAAATCTCTTTAGCTGATCACTGTAATTTGTCCTGCCAAATGTGCGATCATTATTCTCAATTATCAAAACCATGGTTCGCAGATATGAAGCAGTTTGATGAAGATTTGAAACATATGGGACGAATATTCGAACACAGCATAGGCTATATAACGCTGCTGGGAGGAGAACCTACATTACATGAAAACTTAATTGATTGCATAAAAATTGTGCGAAGAGAATTTCCTGACTCAGAATTGATAATTTTGACCAATGGCGTAAAACTATTGGAATTGGAACATGGTAAAAATGGAAATTTGTGGCAAGTTTGCAAGGATTATGATGTACATATAACAGTAACGGTATATCCAATAAAACTTGATTATATTGCTATTGAAGAAAAAGCGAAAGAATATGGTATATCACTGGCGATGTCATCCAATATTCATGCAAATCAATTGACTAAGGTTAACAAAATTTCCGATAAGCATACAATGGATTTAAAGGGAGAAGTCGAGAAGTTCTATTGCGTTAACTGCTTATACTATAACAAATTCAATGTCCTAAAGGATGGCCGTTTATATATGTGTCCGATAGCCGCTCACAGCAATATATTGAACGAAACTTTTGATACAGAATTTCAGTTGCTTGAGGCGGATTCTTTGGATATTAGTAAAGTACAAAGTTGGGAAGAAATAGCTGAATTCAGTTCAAACTGGGTGCCGTTTTGCAGATATTGTGATTTGAAGAAATGGGGACATCATTCTGAGTGGAAGCCTAGTTGCAAAAAATTAGATGAATATGTTGATATGGAGTGTTGCAGATGATGAATTATTACGAATTACAAGGTGGCGATAGTGTTCCTCAAATTGGGCTTGGAACGTATGACTTAAAGGAAGAATCTATATTAAATGGTCTAGAAGCAGGATACAGATTACTTGACACCGCTTGGCAGTATAAAAATGAACAAGAGGTTGGAAAAGCAGTTAAGAAGAGCGGCATTAAAAGAGAAGAAATATTTATTACAACGAAAATATGGACAGACTTTGTTAGAAGTGGGGGCATAGAAAATGCCCTATATGAGAGCCTGAACAATCTTGAAATGGATTATGTTGATTTGCTACTGATACACTGGCCGGCAACCGGATACGAGTCAGCATGGGAGAAAATGATAGCCCTAAGAGAAAAGGGACTGGTTAAGAATGTGGGGGTGAGTAACTTTACCTCGCAAATGATTGAAAATATAGCTAAGTCGGGAATCCTGCCGGTGATAAATCAAATAGAATCGCATCCCTATTTTAGGAATGATGAAATAATATCATTCTGTAAAGGAAAGGGTATTATGCCCCAAGCGTGGTGCCCTTTGGGAGGATCATATAGTGATTTGAAGAATGATGCCTTATTTGAAGAATTATCAGAAAAATACTCTAAGTCTCCCGCTCAGATTATTCTGAGATGGCATATTCAAAGGGATATGTTGATTATTCCCAGAACAAAGAATAAAGAACGTTTGAAAGATAATATGAATATTTTTGATTTTGAATTATCGAATGAAGACGTTGAGAAAATCAATTCGTTAGACACAGGAAGAAGAATGGGTGCTGATCCGGAGAATTTTAGTTTTTAATATAACGAATGGAAAACATAGATTGAGAGGAAAAAATGGGAAAATTTTTTGATGATTATAAAGAATATGTGGAAAAATGTCAAAACAGAAAGGTTGTATTGTTCTGTGCAGGGAAAAAGTGTTTGGATATTATGAATGACTATTTTAAGTATCCATATAGTGATATTGCATTTATTTGTGACAATGACAATAAAAAATGGGGAAACAAAATTTATTCAGTGGATATATCTGATCCAAAAGTGTTGACTGATAATCCTGACGATTATGTTGTATTAATATGTTCTTACAATAATTTTATACTTAAGCGCGTAGAAGAACAATTGAAGGGTATGGGAATAAAAAACGTATATTCTTCAGCAATTCTAATGTTTTCTAATCAAATCGAAAGATACAATGAAGATGGAACAATGAAGTATCATGAGCGCAATACATACAGGGTTGTTACTGAACATACCGAAGATTTGGAAAAGGTACTCTTGTTACTTGAAGACGAAAAATCTAAGGAAATTTATAGGGCTTTCATTGAAAAAGTAAAATACAACGTCAAAGATTATAGCGATATAGCAGATGATTTGTATGAGCATTATTTTAGCGATGAGATATTTAAATACGGTGATAAAGAAGTATTGGTAGATGGTGGGGCATTCGACGGAGATGATACCATAAGATTTGATAACATATTGAATAGCTTGGGACTTACAATTCATAAAGCTCTTTGTTTTGAGCCGGATACAGGTAACTTTGGAAAAACATATAAAAATTTAGAAAAGTATTATGGAACAAAAGCAATTTTAGATGAAAATCGACAGATTGCGGAAAGTGAAAAATTCGTTACCTTTAAGGCGGGGTTATTTGATAAAAAATGTGGAATGGGATTTTGTGAGTATGGTGCGCATAGTTCAAGGTTTACACAGGAAGATGTTGGGGCAAGCGTTGATGCTGTTTTAGTAGATGACATTGCAGAAAAAGAAAATGTGACTTTTATTAAGTTTGACTTAGAAGGGGCAGATATTCCAGCATTAATAGGATCGGAAAAGACGATAAAGAGATGTAAACCCAAATTGGCACTTAGCATATATCACAATATCGAAGATTTGTGGGAAATACCATTATTAGTTAAAAAAATGGTTCCAGAGTATAAATTGTTTGTGCGACATCATACTACATATTTATGGGATAAAATCCTGTATGCGGCTATAGAAGAAGATCTGCAATAGAAAAGAGGGCAATATGACGGATAGTTTGCAATATGTATCGTTTGATGGATATGTCGAGTATGATAAACAGATATACTATTCGAGTAATTGTTTTAATGGAATGATAAAACAATTAAAAAATGGTGATGGTATAGAGGTGATAAAATTCCCAAAAGGAATAGTGATGAGCCATCTGCTTCATCATCGAGTTTTTACAAATGGAAATGAATTGATATTTTCCCCAGATTACTCATATGGAATTCACACATATGATTTAGTCAGTAATGAAATGAATTATTATGCTGTAAAGAAGGATGAATGGAAGAATTATCGATGTGCTTTCTCTTATGTGTGGAATAATAAGTTATGGATGTTTTTTGCCTTCGGTGAAAATGGGATTGCATCATTAGACTTGGATACACATGATATACAATATTATCCAGATGCATACAAAAAGTTAAGGCAGCTTACAGAATCTAATGATGTGGTTTTTTGGTCAGAACTTTGTATAGAGGGGAGTATAGTTTACGGAGTTATTAATAATAAAAATTATATAGTAAAGATTGATTTGAAAGATGTAAGTGTAACATCAATAGACATTGGTATGAATGCCCACTTGTCAGGAATAACGGTGAGCGATAATCGGCTTTATATGACGGAATATAATACGAATGATGTTTTGGTATATGATATCCAGAATAAGGAAACAAAAAGACTCAATTTTACCGTTGATAGCTTGAAGATACCAACAAATGGGTTGATGTATTCAAATATTGTTTCTTGCGGCGGAATTGTTCTTGCTGTGCATAATCATTTGCGTTCTGTATATGAGATCACAACAGAGGGAATCATAAAGTATGCCGATTTTCCCGATAATCAAGAGGATATAGATACAGATTTTAGAAGTACATATAGAAGATTTTATTCAACATTTTCAGATGATAATAAAATAGAACTATATCCTGCCAGGTCAAATATGATGCTATCTATTGATATAGTTGAAAAAAAAGTAGCCGGTAGAATATTTAAGCTCCCTTTAAATTGGTTTAAACAAGGATATGAAAAAGAGATTGTATGTGATTACTTTGAAGAGTGTTCAACGTATAACGTACCTGCAACAGAAAGTGACATGTGTGATATTAATGATTTTGTCAATTATTTAATTTGGAAATAAATGATTTCTGGAAAAATAAATTTGGAGAGTTTTATATGCCATGGATTGAAAAAAAACATTTTTATAAAGACTTCATGAATTTGATAATGGAAGCAATACAAAACATACCTCATGAAAAAGTTGTGTGGTTTGGGGTACACCGTAGAATGGCATTGATTAGGGATTACATGGCTGCATTAGGGGTAAGCATTGAATGCGTTCTTGATAATAATCCTGACAAGCAAGGGGTACCCATAAAGAGAGAATGGTGTTTGCCATTGACTAAAAAGTATGTTCAGATTGATGATAAAGCCATTGATATGATAGTGGCAAATAAACATATTGACGAGCTGCCGGTGATATCTCCGAACTCGATTTCTGAACATGTATCCAATATAGGCGAAGTGCTTTTTTTTACTGCTATAGAAGATTTTAGCAGTGTAAAAAATCAGCTGTTGGCGATGGGAGCATCAGAGGAAAGAATTGTAAAATTGCCTTCAGAGGCTGTTTTGTGGAAAGATGCTTGCGAGTATTTCGATTCGATTTTTGAAAATAAAGAGCCCAAAGACATAGAAGAACATAAAGCTACCATTACGCAGATATTGCATGTATTTTCCGAGTTCTGTGAAAAGGAAGGTCTGAAGTATTATCTGGCGTACGGAACAATGCTTGGAGCAGTGAGACATAGCGGTATAATCCCTTGGGATGATGATATAGATGTTATCATGCCGATAGAAGATTACAAAAAAATACTTCAACTTTATCCCAAAAATCAACGCTATGAAGTGTTGGATTATAGTACAAATGATGATTATTTTTTCCCGTTTGCAAAATTGGTTGATAATCATTCAAAGTTGCATCACATCGGATGCCCAATTACTTGGTATCAGGGAGAATATATTGATATCTTCCCGGTTTCAGGATATCCCAATGATATGGAACCGAAAAAATGGTGGGATAAAATCTTTTTATTGGATGTGGAATGGTATTGGTACTATATTGCCAGAGATATCGTGCCCAATCTTGATGATCCAAGAGAACGAATACAGAAAGAAAGATTTATGTATCCATGCGATGGTTTGAATGCTGTGGGAGTTATGCTGACATTACCTGCCAAACCATGGAAAGCAAAATCGAATTTTTGGATAAACGAAATGTATATGAATTTTGAAGGTGGAAAATATAAAGTCCCCAAAGAGTATGATATTTATCTCAAATCGTTATATGGAGATTATATGAAATTACCACCGGTGGAAGACAGAGAGGTACATGGTTTTCAGACCTATCATTAATTATGAATGAAAACTAAAGAAGAGATACCGAATATTTGATTAATAAAGAGGAAGGTTTAGTGTGAAAGAAAGTAGAACTTTCGCCACTATTTGTACCGCGGCTTGCCCGCGGAATGGAGATTAAAATGAAAGCATTAATTCTTAATTCCGGTCTTGGACATCGTATGGGGGTGCTTACTTCAGAGCATCCTAAATGTATGACAGAGATTTCTGCTAAGGATACGATTCTCAGTCGTCAGCTCAGACTTATTGCTGATGCAGGTATTGGCGAGGTTGTAATGACAACGGGATATTATGATGATGTCCTTGTAAAATACTGCAAATCCCTAGAACTTCCGCTTCATTTCACATTTGTAAGAAATCCATTGTATTCGGAAACGAATTATATATATTCAATTTATTGTGCCAGAGAATATTTGGATGATGATATTCTTCTTATGCACGGAGATTTGGTATTCGAATATTCAGTTCTTGATGATCTTATTTCGTTTGAGAATAGCTGCATGAAGGTAAGCTCAACTCTGACTCTCCCGGAAAAGGATTTTAAAGCAGTCGTTAAAGATGGCAAGGTTAAAAAGGTAGGCATTGAGTACTTTTCTGATGCTATGGAAGCGCAGGCTCTTTATAAGCTTAATAAAGAGGATTGGAGAATATGGCTTAATGAAATTATTACATTTTGCGAATCTGATAATAGAAAGTGTTATGCAGAAAATGCATTAAATCAAATTTCAGAAAAATGTGTTATATATGCGTATGATGTTAAGAACAGGCTATGTTCGGAAATAGATACACCTGAGGATCTTGAGAACGTTTCAAAACAGCTTAATATAATCGAAAACAGAACGGTATATATGTGTTTTTCTACAGATATAATTCACAGTGGGCATATTGCCATAATCGAAAAAGCGGAAAAAATCGGTAAACTGATTATCGGTGTACTTTCAGATGAAGCAGTAGTTTCATACAAAAGATTTCCGTTGCTTCCTTTTGAAGAGCGCAAGGCGATGTTTGAAAAGATAGTTGGTGTATATAAAGTTGTAGAGCAGGACAAACTTAGTTATAAGGATAATCTTGAAAAATACAGACCGGATTATGTGGTACATGGAGATGATTGGCAACAAGGATTTCAAAAGTTTGTCAGAGAGGAAGTTTGTGATGTACTTGCTTCGTATGGCGGTCAACTAATTGAATATCCTTATTCACAGGGAGACACATATGTTGAGATTGAAAGGCGAGCAAGATTAGAGCTTGCAACCCCGGATATGCGTAGGACGCGACTCAAAAAAGTGCTTGAAATGAAAGGAACAATAACTGCTATGGAAGCTCATAGCGGTCTGACGGGACTAATTGTAGAGAATACTATTGTTGAAGAAAATGGCGGAGCGCGTCAGTTCGATGCAATGTGGATTTCTTCTCTTTGTGATTCGACTGCAAAGGGAAAGCCGGATATTGAATTGGTTGATATGACAAGTAGATTTAGAACAATAGATGATATATGTGAAGTGACTACAAAGCCAATTATTTTTGATGCTGATACAGGTGGACTTACAGAGCACTTTGTATATACGGTTCGTTCACTTGAGCGAATGGGAGTTTCGATGGCCATCATTGAGGATAAGACAGGGCTTAAGAAAAACAGTCTTTTTGGAAATGATGTAGTACAGACGCAGGATTCTATAGAAAATTTTTCTGCAAAGATTCGCGCGGGAAAAAAGGCACAGAGAACAAAAGACTTTATGATATGTGCCAGAATAGAAAGCTTAATTCTAGAGCAGGGTATGGAGGATGCGTTAAAAAGAGCTTTTGCATTTACCGAAGCAGGGGCTGATGCTATTATGATTCATAGTAGAAAAAAGGATCCGGCAGAAATATTTGAGTTTGCTGAGAAATATCGTGCAAAAAATAAGATGACTCCAATAGTAGTAGTTCCAACCTCATTTAATGAGGTTACTGAGGAGGAGTTTAAGGCAAGAGGTGTAAATATAATTATTTATGCAAACCAGCTTACAAGAAGCGGATTTCCGGCCATGCAAAATGCTGCAAAACTGATTCTTAAAAATCATAGAGCAAAAGAGTGTGACGATATTTGCATGCCATTTAAGGATATCATTCGTCTTATCCCGGAGGATAACTAGATTGATTTTAGAAGGATTTGAAAAAAATAAAGAAGTTCTATACAATAAAAAACTATTTCTTGTGTGCGGAAAGTCTTTTGACAAATTAGTATTTGCTGATGAGGTAAAAAAACTAAATCCTGTAAGATTTGGGAATTTCAGATCAAATCCATTATATGAGGAAGTAATGGATGGGGTTGAGAAATTTAAAAAATCAGGATGCAATACTATTATTGCGGTGGGTGGAGGAAGTGCAATCGATGTTGCAAAGTCTATTAAGTATTACTCAAAAAGTAATGCGGAAATCATAGCTATTCCTACTACAGCGGGAACAGGTTCAGAGTCTACACATTTTGCTGTGATTTATAAGGGAGGAGTGAAGCAGTCTGTTACAGATCAGTCACTGCTTCCGGAGATTGTTATCCTTGAACCGTCCTCGCTTGAAAATGTACCGAATTATATAAGAAAAGCAACAATGCTTGATGCGCTTTGTCATGCTATTGAAAGCTATTGGTCAAAGAAGTCTACAGATGAAAGTAGAAGCATTGCGATAGCTGCAATTAGCGGAATCCTAAAATATAAGAATTCTTATCTTGAAAATGAAAAAGATGGTAATGCAGGAATGCTGAAAGCAGCAAATCTGGCCGGCCAGGCAATCAATATGACAACAACAACAGCCGGACATGCGATGTGTTATAAAATTACAGGTCTTTATGGATTTGTGCATGGACACGCAGCGGCGCTTTGCTTGCGGGAGGTTTGGAAGGTGAATAAGACAGATATTCCGGGAATTACACTTGATGAATTTATTGAGCTTTTCGATAATTTGGAACTTGGTTTTCCCGTATCAGAAAAAAGGGAAGAGGATTTGGAGATTCTTGTAGATTCTGTTAATCCACAACGTCTGGAAAACAATCCTGTCACCTTGGATAAGGATATAATACGAAAGATGTATGAAAGAATAATAAAATGAAGGTCGAAAAATTAGTTGAAATTATTGGCTCGGATTTCTATGCAGGCGTACCTGATTCCCAGTTAAAGGCATTATGCAATTACTTAATAGATAAATATGGTATTGATTCAAAAAGGCACGTGATTGCAGCAAATGAGGGAAATTGCACAGCTATTGCAGCCGGATATCATTTGGCTACCGGGAAAGTTCCAGTAGTATATATGCAAAATAGCGGAGAAGGAAATATTATTAATCCGGTAGCATCCTTGATGCATGATAAGGTATATGGTATTCCGTGTGTTTTTGTAATTGGCTGGAGAGGCGAACCGGGTGTTCATGACGAGCCCCAGCATATTTTTCAGGGGGAAGCTACGCTTAAACTTTTAGATGATATGGATATTGCATCATTTGTTATTTCCAACGAAACAACAGATGAGGAAGTATTGAATAAAATGAAGGTATTTTCTTTGCTGTTAGAAAAAGGTAAACAGGTTGCTTTTGTTGTCAAAAAGGATGCTCTTGAATTTGATGGGAAAGTTAAATATGAAAACAGCAATACCATGCTAAGAGAAGAAATCATCAGACATATTGTTGCGGTTACAGGTGACGACCCAATAGTTTCAACAACAGGTAAGGCATCAAGAGAATTATTTGAAATAAGAGAAGTAAATGGTCAGGATCACAGCAGAGATTTTCTTACTGTTGGCTCTATGGGACACAGTTCATCAATTGCATTTGGTATAGCCGCGCAGAGGGACAATAAGAAGATATGGGTTATTGATGGCGATGGTGCATTACTTATGCATATGGGAAGTATGGCATTAATGGGGGCTAATAAACCCAAAAATATTGTACATATTATAATAAATAATGGAGCTCATGAAACAGTAGGCGGTCACCCGACAGTAATGTCGGATGTTGATATTGTTATGGTTGCAAAGGGCTGTGGATATCCCAATGCCGTGAGTGTTGATAGTTTTGAAAAACTTGATGATGCCTTAAGGAAGGCAAAGAATAAGACTGAGTTAAGTTTGATTGAAGTTAAATGTGCATTAGGGGCAAGGGCTGACCTTGGGAGACCAACAACTACAGTTAAAGAAAATAAAGAAAGCTTTATGGATTTTTTGCTAAAATAGTGTTTTAAAAGACAGTAAGGAACGGAAATGTCAGAGGTTATAAAGGAATTAAAAGAGGCAATGCAATCAGGCACAAATATCTTTATATACAATCTTGATGAAATGGGTTTTCTGAATAGATTGGTACAGGACATAAAGGAACGGCATCGAAACATTCTTATATGGTCGAGACAGGTAGATGGCGATATGGAGAAAGTTATCGACAGGATGCTTTCTGCGGAAGAAATGTCGGAATTATTATTGCTATATAGAAGGTATGAATTTACAGATAAATTAATATTTATATCTGATGATCTATATTACCCCAATATATTAAACTATGTTAGACAAGGATTGCTTTCCAAAGAGGAAGTGACAGAAGCTCTTCTTTAATAAAGTGTAATAAGAATTGGTATGGAAAAAAAACAATATCTTGAAATGGTCGAAAGCCTGACATCGCTTATGAGCGAAATCGACCTGGCTAAAAAGCACATATTTCTTTTCGGTCATTGTAATGCATCTCTGGAATTAATTGATTTGCTTGAAGCAAAGGGATTACAAGCATCTGCAATACTTGATAACAGCGATGAAAAGCAGGGACGGGAGTATAGAGGAGTAGAGGTTGTATATCCAAAACAGATCAATGAGCTTTCGGGGGATAATCCCAAAGAAGATTCCATAGTGTTGATTGCTTCCAGATTTTACGAATCTATGCATAAGCAGCTTCGTGAACTTGGTTATGAAGGGCCTGTGCGGAAGGTAATCGACTATAATACATATGCAGATTATTCGCTTTCGGACGAAACGATAAATCGCATGCAACTAAGGGAACAGGCAGGGGAAAGACTGACTAAGGACTTGGAGGAAAAATATCCGGGGTATTTTAAAGTCTTTTTCCCATTTAATGCTTTAGGTGATGTATATTTGGCAATGTCATATTGGCCGCATTTTGCCCAAAAGAGAAGTATTGGAAAAACCGTGTTCTGTGTACCTGCACCTGTTTTGGCTGATGTTGTTCACCTGTTTGGAAATTATCCGGTTGAAATATATGAGCAGAAATTGCTTGATTCAATGATTCAGGCGGCGATTTATACTCAAGATAAGGATTCGTACATAGCGCATCATGACAGACCATATGTAATTAATCTTCATAGGGCATTGTACGTAAAGAAAATCCCGATGGAGCTTATTTACCGTTGCGGGGTGTTTGGTTTGGAAAGGGATACCGAACCGGTATTGCCGAAAGGCGGCACGGAGAGGTTTAGTGATTTGGACAGCATTCCGAAAGGAAAATCAGTGATTTTCTCGCCATATGCAAAATCAGTTACGGCAATTGACGATAAAGTTTGGAAGAATGCCATTGCCTTTTATGCCGAAAACGGATTCAAGTGTTACACAAACGTCGTGGGGGACGAAAAACCTCTGGACGGAACGGAGCCTATTTCTCCGACTATTGCACAATTGAGGTCTGTAATAGAACAAGCCGGAACCTTTGTCGGAATCAGAAGCGGATTGTGCGATGTAATCAGGAATGCAAATGCGAAGAAAATCGCGCTTTATCCTGATTACAATTACTGTGACACACAGTGGAAAGCTATAGATATTTATTGGATTGATCAGTTTGATTACAATATTCTGGCAACGGAGGAAATAGAATGGGAGAAACTATAGTATTGTCTACGTTACCGAAAACATGGATTTTTGATTTGGATGGTACGCTACTTAAACATAATGGATATAAGATAGATGGGTATGATACGGTTCTTCCGGGCGCATTGGAGTATTTGTCCACAATACCGAAAGATGACAAGATTGTCATCTTTACATCAAGAACTGATGAGTATCGCCAAGATACCATTGAATTTCTGAACAGTCATGGCATTAGATATGATGAAATTTTGTTCAACATGCCTATGGGAGAAAGAATTATAGTAAATGATAGAAAACCATCGGGACTTGACATGTCGATAGCGATAAATATAGATCGAGATTCATTTACTGTACCGAGTATACTGCGTGAAAAATAATTTCATTCAAAGGCTACCAAGTTGCAAAATCCTGCCATTCTGCCTATAATATACTGTACAGGATACTTAGTTTATTCACATAGATTCTAATCCGAAGAAAAGGAGGATGCGTTTATGGCAGGTGTATCGAATATTGGCAGCAGTTCATATGAAAATATATATGGCACGATAGCAAGTGGCAACAGAATTAATTCCGCTGCTGATGATGCTTCGGGACTCGCAATCAGCGAGAAACTTCAAAAAGAAGTCGGAGGCTTGAACCAGGGAACCGAAAATGCCGATGCCGGAGTTAAGGCATTGAATATCGCGGACGGAGCACTCGGACAGGTTACGGATTCTCTGCAGAGAGTGTATGAGCTTAGTGTTAAGGCCGCAAATACATTTATGTATGGCGACGATGAAATTAAGGCCATGCAGGATGAAGCTAATCAGTTACTTACTGATATAGATGATTTGGTTTCGAGAACCACATACAATGAAAAGACATTGCTTGACGGTGGAGACGAAACTATGCATATAGCATCGAACCCCGACGGCTCAGGTACGGATATAAAGAAGCTTAATGCGACTTTGGAAAATCTCGGACTTAAGGATTTTGATATTACATCGGCAGATGCAATCACTAAGGTTTCGGATGCTATAGATAAAGTTAGCGGTGAGCGTGCATATGCAGGTGCAGCCACGACGGGCCTTGAGTATACCAAGAACTATAATGCCGTTGCAGCAGAAAATACGTTGTCTGCAGAGAGCAAATTGGCTGATCTTGATATCCCGAAAGCAGTATCTGATATGCAAAAGAAACAGCTTCTTCAGAGTTATCAGATCCTGCTTCAGAAGAAACAGCAGGAAGAAAAAGAAAGAAATGCTTCAAGCATATTTAACTTCTAAAACGCTTGACGCATATAATAAAAATGTGGGAAAATTGCGGTAGAGGTTGTATATTATCTCACATAGTACGGAGGGAAAAATGGAATTCTTTTTGTTAGCCGGCGGGTTGCTGGTTGTTATATTGGGTGTAGTTGTTTCTGTAGTTTCAACATTTGTTTCTTGTATTGCGGCAGCAGTTGATGATGCAGACGAAGATTAATTAGGAATCATTTCAATTATTGAAAGGAAGTGCCTTATGCGGCACTTCTTTTTTTGCCACAGGGTTGACATTATAACGTTGCACCGTTATAATTCAGCCTAAAGAGAGGTGATATCAATGTTGATGGATTTTCTTATTCAAAAGAATGTTTCTGTATATCGAGCATCCAAAGATACGGGAATTCCGTATACTACACTCAATGAAATAATGGTTGAAAAAACCGATATTAAAAAGTGCTCAGCAGATACATTGTATAGACTGGCAAAATACTTAAATGTTTCGATGGAAAGGTTATATGAGGGTGAAGCAAAAGCCAAATCCAGATTCTTTTTATCGAATAAAGGGTGCAATGTTTTTGTATCCGTCGGAGGACACGAATATATGTATCGTGGACCAAAGAATTTGATTGCGTTTAAGAGAATAAATAAAGTTGAAACAGACGTCATTTATGTTGATACCTACTTTGAATCATCTGATGGGAAAATATATGTTGAGGAAGATTATGTCGATTTGCGGGATATTCTGGAGGAATACGGAGCGGGAAATATCTTATGCGATGAATATGAAGTGGTGATAAAGGAATCCGGCAATTCGGCAAAGATGGGACTCATTGATGAGTCGCTGTTGGTATCGGATAATTTTGCTATCTGTCATATTCCGAATTCCACATCGGATGTATGGGTTAAAGCTGTCAATCTGACTCGGAGATCAAATATGCTTACGTATAACTTGTCGCGCGGTGACATTATTTCGACCAATATGTCTGCGCGTATGGCCAAACGGGCGGTTGAAGCTATCTCGCGAAATATAGAACTGATAACAGATGAATTGGAGATAAGAAGTGCCTATGCCTAAATACACGAATGATATAGTGGCAGGATATGTATTGTACTTTACATCAAAATGCGTTATAGAGGCTATGCATGTTCATGCTTCCGAAAAAGATATGTCGAAGACAAATTCGGCAAAATTGTATGTGTATGACAACGGTGACACGAAAGTTGAAAGAAGTGGTTCAGTTGTCGACGCTGATATGGAAAAGATTAGGAAGTATATAAAGCTGAATTATGAAAAGATGTATGCAAAATGGAAAGAGTATAGTTCAAACGGATTCTATTCAAAGAGATAAACGTGAACTGAACGATTTTAGGCGAGACTAATGTCTCGCCTTTCTTATTTTCCTGTATGTCCACAATGCTTTGTAATATAAAAGGAAGAAAAGAGTGGATTTTTGCTGCATAGCTGTCAGTTTTCTTTCTTCCGCATGAACACGTTCATTATAGTATTTGTTGTTCTGGAAATTCGGGAAAGTTTCCCGCATTTCGTCCCCCAGTTTTTTGACAAATCGATATGAATTAATCAAGGAACGGTCTTTGGGATCCCCCACAGCCATAAATGTGAATAGGGTATTAATATAAAAAAGTGAAGTGAAGCAACTTTCAATTTCCGGGTAATATTTGTCAAAGAAATCGAATTCTTTGGCATCCTTAATGATTCCGCGTGCGGCTTCCATTCTGTCCAGGCAACGAGCCTTGGTGATGGTATGCACCGTAGAAGTATCGTGCTGATAGTAGTAGTATAACGGTTCTTCGATATACTCAAAATGCTTCGCACGTAACATCCAGGAAGGGGCAATCGAATTGTCCTCGTAAAATATACCTTCCGGAAATCTGTTGGGATAATCCAAAATAATGTTTCGACGATATATCTTGACTACCAGACTGCCACTGTCAAGAATCAGAGAACGATATTTGGCTTCATCCAAAATTCCTGACTGTTCCGGTTTGTTATTGGGTACACGCTTCGGAGTATCCATTGAATGTGCGTCGGTAAATCCATAATCGCAACCGACCATATCAGCGCCTGTTTCTTCGGCTTTTTTGAGTAAACGCTCATAGTAATCGGGAACGACCCAGTCGTCGGCATCAATAAATCCGATCCATTCGCCGGCAGCACTCGAAAGGCCCAGGTTCTTGGCGCCGCCTTGCTTCTTGTTTACAGGCGAAGCAATGACTTTGACTTTTTGAGGGAAAGAAGATTCGTATTCTCTCAGAATGGAAAGCGAATTGTCTGTTGACTTGTCATCGACAGCAATTATTTCATAATCATCTTGCAAAGTCTGATTGACAAGTGAATCCATGCACCATTTTAATTTGTCGTCAGATGCCATGTTATAAACAGGCACAATAATACTTAATTTCATATTTGGTTAATTATTCAATTACGATGCCGCATGCTGAGCATACGCCGTCGAACAGTTCTCCGAAGAGCATCTGAGATATTTCACCTTCGACCATATAGCAGAAGTGAATGTCATCTTTGTAAAAATCGTAAATTTCTATTCCGTTACTTTCCGAAGAACGGCAGGTGACGGTTACGTTTCCGAATACATTGTCAAAGGAAGTCATGTTGTCATCATAAACACCTGAAATGTCTTCGTTGTTCTTGGCAGCGCGCAGAACTAATTTGACATCTTCTCCGTCGTTGCCGGAAGCGGAATATACTATGTGAGCCATTTCGTTGTTGATAATAAATCTTTCAACTTCGGGAGAGAGCATTTCGGTATCAATGCTGATTCCGAGCTGATCCATAAAGGCTTCGTCAGAGTCTACTGCTACCATGGGGTTCGGCATGCCGACAGGCTCTTCCTTTTTGCTACATCCGCAAATAGTAAAAATAAATATTGTTAATATGGCCAAAATTGCTGTAAATTTAGTTTTTTTCATAAATATATCCTCCGCGTGTATTTTAGCACATATCTAAAGCCTTGACAAAGTAGAGTAATGTGGTTAGAATACATACTGTTGTAAATAAGTGCGTTTAGCTCAGCTGGATAGAGCGTTTGGCTACGGACCAAAAGGTCGGGGGTTCGAATCCTCTAACGCACGTGAGTAATGAAAAGGGTGATGTCGAGAGACACCACCCTTTTTCATTACTGCCGAAGGTCGATGACGCGAACCCCGGGGGTTCGGTCTCGCCTTCGGCTCGGTCGTCGCTAAGCAGCGTCCACCGGACGCTAGCGACCTCTAACGCACGGACTACTTGAAGGGTTCGGTCTCGCCTTCGGCTCGGTCGGTTCGGTGGGAAAAAGGTCCACAGGACCTTTTTCTGTTTCCACCTCACCCTTTAACGCACGCGATTTTGGGTCCTCGGAAACGTGATGTTTTCGTGGCCTTTAATTTCTCTTGAACTCGAAGAGTTGGAACATTGGTACATAAAATTCATGAAAAAATAAATACTTTTTTGCTATGGAGAGTGGTGAGATTCTCCTGAATAAAAAGAATAGGGTAAGAAGAAAGAGAAAAAATCCTTTTTTATAAATACATGTTTTATAATATAGATGGATTATTTCTCGGAACGAAAGGCATTTCAGTTACCGGAAACGCAACAAACGACGAAATTCGGTAATGTAGATGGTTAGGAAACTTGATATTTATATGTACTACCGAGTTATACGGTAGTTACTATGATTTTGATAATACAATCTAAGGAAAGTGAGGATAAACAAATGAAAGATTTTATTAAGGGCGCAAATCCATATATGCCATTATGGGAGCATGTTCCTGATGGAGAACCCAGAGTATTTGAATACAACGGCGAAAAGCGAGTTTATGTTTATGGTTCACATGATATAGCAGTAACAGAATATTGTGGACGCAATTATGTAGTTTGGTCAGCACCTGTGGAGGATTTGACAGATTGGACTTGTCATGGTGTAGCTTATGAAACACATTATGATTCAATTCTTTATGCTCCTGATGTTGTTAAGAAGGGCGACACATATTATATGTATGCCGCAGAACGTAAGGGAAGTCTGATTGTTGTGGCAAGTTCGAAGACTCCTTGGGGACCATTTGAAAATCCGGTGGAAACTAAGCTCGGATTTGATCCGGGTGTTCTAGTAGATGATGATGGTAAGGTTTATGCTTATTGGGGTGGCTGTGCAGCACCTTGCTATATTGTAGAAATGGAAGACGATATGGCTACAATGAAGGAAGAAACCCTTGTAAGTAATCCACTAGGGCATTCTTCATGTCCATGGGATCCGGTAGACGATGGCCATATATCACTTATTGATGCTTTCTTTGAGGCGTCTAGTCCAAGAAAGGTTATGGGCAAATATGTATATCTTTTCTCCAGAAGATATGAAAAACCTATTCCGGAATTAGGCGTATATACAGATAATAATGGTTTTTTGTCATATCGATTCAGTGATTCACCGTTTGGACCATTCCACGATGGTGGGGATATCAGC
This sequence comes from Lachnospiraceae bacterium, assembly GCA_045640905.1. Taxonomy (GTDB): domain Bacteria; phylum Bacillota; class Clostridia; order Lachnospirales; family Lachnospiraceae; genus JAILLW01. The sequence goes on along the minus strand of JAZUFW010000026.1, from coordinate 31,494 downwards.
TTTAACGGTGGAGAGATTATTATGGACGCAGACGGCTGTGGAACAATGACATATCAGTGGGGTAATAACCACGGTTCTATTATGGAAGTAAATGGAAAATGGTACATTTTCTACCACAGACAGACTGGTGTCAATGAGTACTCAAGACAGGCAATGATTGAACCAATCGATGTCGCTATGGGCAAAGATGGAATGCTTTATATTGGTGATGTTAAGTATCTTAATGGTGAGCCTGTTTCATCTAATGTAGTTGAAATGACATCGCAGGGACCTCATATTAATGGTCTTGATGCTTACAAATGGATTTCTGCAGGCTATGCTTGTCATATATATGGTAGTAAGACAAGAGCATATATTAAGCCTGGATATGAGCAAACGGATGATATTTCAACACCTATAGTAGATATGTCATCAGGTACAACGGTTGGCTTTAGATATCTACAGTTTGGAGCAAATTCTCCGAAGACAGTTACAGCTGTTTTAGCTGAACATAAGGAACTTATGGTTAATGTGAGAATTGATTCTTATAGAGGTAAGATTGTGGCTTCTATGAATTTTGATGATAATGAATATAAAAAAACAGTTGAATTATCATCAGGTGTAATTGGCAAGCATGCTGTTTATTTTGAATTTATTTCGAAAGAAGAGGGTGTAGTAGCCTCATTTGATAGATTTACATTTGATAAATAGTAAGGTCCTAATAAAATGGCTAAAAGTATATTTTTCATGGTCAAGGAGGATTTATGAGCAATTTATCGAACGAAAAGTGCGGGATAAGTTGCTCGTTTTGAGCAGGACCGTCCCCAATATTGACTTTTCTATTGGATACAGGTATACTTTCTATCGTTAATCATACCAAACTAAAGGAGGAGTATAATAAATGAAAAAGTTTTTAAGTTTATTATTGGTTGCAGTTATGGCACTTGGTGCACTTACTGCTTGCGGTTCCAAGGATTCCGCTTCAGGCAAAACTTGGATTGTTGCTACTGATACAGTATTCAAGCCTTTCGAGTATACAGATGCTCAGGGTAATTTCGTAGGTATCGACGTTGATATTTTAGCTGCTGTTGCAGAAGATCAGGGATTCAATTACGAGCTTCAGTCACTCGGATGGGATTCAGGTGTTGCTGCTGTTCAGGCAGGACAGGCTGATGCACTTATCGCAGGTGCTACTATCAAGCAGGAAAGAATTGATTCAGGTTGGATTTTCTCTGACGGATATTATGATGCTACACAGACATTTGTTGTAGGTGCAGATTCTACAATCGCTTCATTCGAAGATTTGGCCGGCTGCAATGTTGCTGTTAAGCAGGGTACAGCAGGTGCTGATTTTGCTGAGAGCTTAAAGGATCAGTACGGATTTACCATCACACAGTTTGAAGATTCTCCTACAATGTACCAGGATGTTATTTTAGGAAACTCTGCAGCTTGCTGTGAAGATACACCTATTATGGCTGCTTCAATCAAAGAAGGCGGTTTGGCATTAAAGATTCCCGAAGGAATGGAATCAGAAGGTGCTCCTTACGGATTCGCTATCATGAATTCAGAAAACCAGGAATTGCTTGACATGTTCAATAAGGGTCTTGCAAACATCAAGGCTAACGGAAAGTACCAGGAAATTCTTGACAAGTATCTCAAGTAAAAACTAAAATATTGGTTAGAAAGGGCTTCCGTCCGGAAGCCCTTTTTTACTTACAGAACATAATTGGAGGAACCTATGCTTTTTATCATCCAAACCTATGGACCGTTATTGCTGAAATCATTGGGGAAGACAGTTGAACTGTGTTTCCTTTCACTGATTTTTGCCATGATAATCGGTTTAATATTTGCTCTATTAAATGTATCGCGTGCCAGAGTCCTTAACGTAATAGGAACGGTTTACGTAGATGCTATTCGTGGTGTGCCGCTTATAGTATTGGCATACTTTATCTATTTCGGTATTCCTGCAGGATTACAGGCACTCGGAGCACCAATCAGGTTGAGCGCGCTTACGGCAGGTATTATAGCCTTATCCATGAACTGCGGTGCGTATATGGCCGAGATAATCAGAGCAGGTATTGAATCTGTGGATAAAGGACAGATGGAAGCATCCAGATCCTTAGGGTTGACTTATGGCGCAAGCATGAGATTGGTAGTATTGCCTCAGGCCATAAAGACGATGATTCCTTCCATTATTAACCAGTTCATTATCACCCTGAAGGATACGTCCATTCTTTCGGTTATCGGATTCCCCGAATTAACCAATCAGGGTAAAAATATAGCAGCCATCAACTTTAAGATATTGGAGACATGGGCAGTTGTCGGTTTGATGTACATGATAGTTATCGTTACATTAAGTAAGGTTGCTAAATATATCGAAAGGAGACTTAAAGTTGGAAGATAAAATAATGGTTCAGGTAAAGAACCTGAAAAAGAATTTTGATAAACTTGAAGTCCTTAAGGATATTAGCATAGATGTCCATGAAGGTGAGGTTGTAGTGCTGCTCGGACCGTCCGGCAGCGGAAAATCGACATTTCTTCGCTGCATCAACCAGTTGGAAGATGCTACTGCCGGTTCAATATGTGTGGGCGATGACGTAATAACAGATAAAAAGACGGATATTAATAAAGCCCGTGAAAACATCGGAATGGTGTTCCAGCACTTTAACCTGTTCAATAATAAAAACGTTATAGATAACATTACACTGGCTCCGATTCATCTAAAGAAGATGACAAAGGAAGAAGCTGAGAAAACAGGAATGTCATTGCTTGAAAGAGTCGGTTTGGCCGATAAGGCAAAGGCATATCCTTCGCAGTTATCCGGCGGACAAAAGCAAAGGGTTGCCATAGCAAGAGCTCTTGCTATGAACCCGAGACTTATGCTCTTTGATGAACCGACTTCTGCTTTGGACCCCGAAATGGTCGGAGAAGTTTTGGAAGTAATGAAGGAACTGGCTAAAAACGGAATGACCATGATAGTAGTTACTCATGAAATAGGATTTGCCAGAGAAGTTGCTGACAGAATCGTATTTATGGATGGCGGATATATAGTCGAAACAGGTACTCCGGATGAAGTAATTAATCATCCCAAAGAAGCCAGAACCATTGATTTCTTAAATAAGGTTCTTTAAGGAGGCGTTGATGAAGAAGATTATTACCATCAGTCGTGAATTTGGTGCCGGTGCCGGTGAAATTGGAAAAGACCTGGCGGATGAGCTTGGATATGAATATTATGATAAGGAACTCATTTTGCAGGCAGCCAGAAATTCCAATCTTGATGTCTGGCAGATAGAGAAGTGGGACGAGAGAGTTGCGGTCAATATCGGATTTGCTCAGAGCTTGTTTGATTTCTACAACAGATCGCTGGATGAAAAACTATTTGCCGCTCAGAGCGATATTATCAAAAAGATTGCTGAAAAGGGTAATTGCGTTATAGTAGGTCGAAATGCCAACACTATACTGAAATACTTTGATAATGCTTTGCATGTATTTATCAGCGCAGATTCGGAATGGCGTCTTCAGAGAATGCTGACGAAGTATCCTGAAACTACGCAGAAACAAATGGCGACGCAGTTATCAAATATTGATAAGCAGCGCCGCAAGTATTGTTCATATTACACGCATACGGAGTTCGGAAATTCAGCATACTATGATTTGTGTGTGAATACTTCAAGATTAGGCTTGGAAAAAGCAAAAGAACTGATTATTGAGGCAGCAAAGCAATAATTGCTTCGGCTATTTTCTTTGAGCCGCATCCGTCAATGAAAAGTCTCATATTGGCGGACAGATTCATTCTTTCGTTTTGATACATATTGATAATGTTTTTAGATAAGGTTTTGATGTTAGTCAAAACCTTATTTTTATTCTCAATGACTGATCCGGCATACGGAATCAATCCCTTTTCCTTGAAGGAAATGACTTCCGTGTATTGATTGTCGGCAATCAGAAAACTGATTGAAGGAATACCTACCGCACATAATTCGCACAACGTAGTACCACCGGCACTGACTGCCAGATCGCATTCCGCCATCAAAGAAGCCACATCCGAAACATTGGTGCATACCTGCAAATCGTAATAGTCGCGCAGAGCACGTAATTCCTTGAGATGCTCGTTCAATTCCGAGGTCAGAACGACGAATGACAGTTTGGATGATATTTCGGACAACGTGATTATCGTATCGACACACATGTTCTGCGGGTCGGTTCCGCCTGCGGAAATGAAAATCTTTTTGACTTCATTCCTAATCTCATAGTCGACATTTTCAAACTGACTGCGCAAAGGAGTATACTGAGGCCCTGCCAAAATATTCGGTATGCCGGCGTATTGCTTTGGAATGTTTTCCGAATCGTAGTTTATTATCAGATCCAAACCTTCATAACTGCCAAAAGCCAAAAGATCGTCAAAATATGCAATCTTCATACTTTTCAATTTTTCGGGCAAAGCAGCCTTCAGCCGCTTAAAATAGCCGTTCTTTATATAGTATGAATCAAGAAAAAGGAAATCGGCTTCCAATTCATCCAGTTCTTTCGACAACTTATCTATGGAAGAATCCAAATCAAAGCAATCGGAAAATTCCGTAATGATGGGATAGATTTCGTCGTTTCCAAGGCTTCTTTCCAAGATTTCTTTGCCTTTTTCGTCCGAAACGATGAAATAAATGTTGTTTTGCGATATAATATTATGTAAGCCTAAAGACACCAGGGCACGAGCTATGCTCAATACTCGCGAAATGTGTCCTGTGGCTATTTTGTTATTTGCATCAACGCGTATGATTATGTTTTTCATATGCCAATATTATCACTGTTATGTAAATGATGTAAATACTGTATTAAGGTGAAAAAATGAAATCAGTAGCGATTATTACGGCTCGCGGAGGCTCAAAAAGAATTCCGCATAAAAATATAAAGGAATTCTGCGGCAGGCCGATTATCGAGTATTCGATAAATGCCGCAATACAGTCGGGCATTTTTGAAGAAGTAATGGTTTCGACCGATGATGCTCAAATAGCCGAAGTGGCAGTAAAAGCGGGAGCGGTTGTTCCCTTTATGCGCAGTGAGGGCAATTCCGGAGATTATGCGGGAACCGACGCCGTTATTATGGAAGTTCTAAATGAATACGAAAAAATCGGAAAGACATTCGATGCTTTCTGCTGTATTTATCCCACGGCCCCTTTCGTAACGGCACAAAAGCTTATGGCAGCCAGGGATATGTTGCTTGACGATGCGGACTCGGTTATGGTGGTTACTCCGTTTTCGTATCCCCCTCTTCGAGGAATAGTGGCCGATGAAACTGGATACATAAAATTGAAGTGGCCTGAGTATCAAAATACCAGATCGCAGGACCTGCCTGTGATATACCATGATTGCGGACAGTTCTATTTTTGCAAAACCCAAGCTTTTTATGAGTACAAAACAACAGATGTTCCGAGAATGAAACCGATGATAGTCAGTGAACTGGAGGTTCAGGATATAGATAATATGGATGATTTCAAGATGGCGGAGATAAAATACCGCCTGATGCTTGAAAAGGACAAATAACAGTAAAAGGGGTTAATATGTTTTATGTTTTTCTGACGATACAGATAGTAAGTATCGTACTATTGCTGGTTGAGGCGGCGTATATTTTTACCAATATAGCTTCCAAAATGCATGCATATCTTTTCTTTTTCCTGGTGGCGGTTATTGTTAACAATGTCGGATATGCGATGGAAATGACAGCCCCCAACGGAGACGTTGCGTACATGGCAACGCGGTTTTCATATATCGGCAAAGTATTTGTGCCGGTAGGAATTTTGCTTTTCATTTTGCGCTTCTGCCGAGTTAATTTTCCCAGATGGGGAGGATTTGTTCTGCTGGCGGTGCATGGCCTGGTGGGAGCCTTGGTGTTGACCAATGATTGGCATCACTTGTTCTATACTTCTTATTCTTTTGTAAATGAAGGCTTCTTTCCCCATAATGTATATACGCACGGGCCTTTGTATTTAGTTTATCAGTTGGTATCTCCGATTTATGCACTGATAGCCATTTACATTTCCGGAAATGGAATGCGCAAGTTCCCGACCAAACAGGAAAGAAGGCAGTTGCTGTATCTTATCGAATCGCCGCTATTTGTCCTTGTTGGGTTTGCGGTCTTTTTAACGGGCAAAACCGGAGGATACGATACGACCAATGTGGGATTTTTGATATGCGCCGTGCTTATGTTTGTTGCACTCTTTAGGTACAAGCTTATCGATACGGCCGATTTGGTAAAAGAAAAAGTGGTCGATAAACTCGAAGACGGTATTATAGCCACGGATTCACTGGGAAGATTTGCATATGCCAACGATACCGCCAAGATGCTGTTCCCTATGCTCGAAAAGAAAAAATGCGGCGAAGGCAGCGGAATTATCGAGGACTTAAAGAGAAAATCTCAAACGAAGGAAGTAATCGAACTTAATTCAAAGAAATATTCCGTTATCTTTAGAAATATCATTCATGAAAACGTATTTAGAGGAAATCTGTATATTCTGGATGATATAACCGAAATCAGTGCATATATTGATCAGATAAATGAAGAAAAGGACCGCGCGGATGAAGCCAATATGGCCAAGTCCATGTTCCTTTCAAATATGTCACATGAAATCAGGACCCCCATGAATGCGATAGTGGGAATGACGCAAATCATGTTGTCCGGCGAACAAAGCAAAGAAAACATAGAATATTTGCAGAATATTAAGGGCTCGGGCAATGCGCTTTTAGGAATAATCAATGATATTCTGGACTTTTCGAAAATCGAATCCGGGAAATTGGACATTATTCCGGATGAATATGAACCGTTTAGAATGATTAACGAATTGAAAGTAATCTTCCAAACACGTGTGGGAGATAAACCGATTCGTCTGAGCTATGATATAGATCCGGCGTTGCCTGCAAAATTGTACGGTGATGAAGGAAGAATCCGACAGGTTATTATCAATTTGGTTAATAACGCCATTAAGTTCACCGATGTCGGCTTCGTCAAATTAAGTGTAAGCGGTGAAAAGATTGACGCTGAGAACTTAAAAATGAGTGTATCCGTTAAAGACAGCGGTCTGGGTATTAAGCCCGAAGATATGGAAAGGCTGTTCGAATCGTTTGCACAGTTGGATGCCAAGAAGAACAGAGCAAAGGAAGGAACCGGCTTAGGACTTTCGATTTCGAAGAACCTGGTAGAACTGATGGGCGGTGAATTGCTTGTTACGTCCGATTACGGCAGCGGCTCTGAGTTCAGTTTTACAATCAATCAAAATATCATCGATTCAACACCTGCGGCAGAATACAATTACGAGGAAGAAATGGACAGCGATGTTTCATATACTGCCCCGGGAGCGAAAATACTGTTGGTAGAAGACAATGCCGTAAACGTAAAAGTAGTAAAAGGCCTGCTGGCACCACTTAAAATGGATATTGAAGTGGCTGAAAACGGACTGGCTTCCTTGAGAAAGGTTTCCGAGAATCAGTATGATCTGATATTTATGGACCATATGATGCCGGTAATGGACGGTGTCGAGGCTACGCAAAAGATTAGAGGATTTAAGGGCGATTATTTCGCCAAGGTTCCGATCATTGCATTGACGGCCAATGCCACGCTGGGAGCGCAGGAAACGTTTATGGATGCCGGCATGAATGACTTCATAGGTAAGCCGATAGACATTACCGAAATGAAGAAGAAAATATATAAATGGCTGCCCAAGGAACTGATAGTAAAGGAAGAAGGAAAGCCACAAGATATAAAAGGAGGAAATGAATCAATGTTTTTCTTTAAAAAGGATTCGAAGGACCAAGTAAAAAATCAGGAAGCTACGCAACCCGAAGCAGTTGAGGTTAGCAAAGAGCCTCAACCTGAAACGGTAGAAGCTCAAACTGCCGAAGCTGAACAGAATGTCGAATTCGGTACGCTGGATAAAGAGGTTGGATTGACATACTGCGGAGATGAAGAACTATACAATTCGGTACTTGAAGATTTCTACAAACTTATCGATACCAAGGCTGAAAAGATCGTTTCCCTGATGGATGAAGGAAATATCAAAGATTATACTATTGAAGTTCATGCATTGAAGAGTACGGCCAGAATGATTGGTGCTACACCGCTTTCGGAATTGTCATATGAGATGGAAATGGCCGGAAAAGACAATAACGTTGATTTGATTCATGAAAAGACACCGCTTCTAATTAAGATGTATAAGGCCTATAAAGATACACTGAGCTATTTTGATGCAGGCTCAGATGCCGGCGACAAGAAGGCTGTATCAAACGATGAAATTCGAAACGAATTGATGAGATTGAAGAGCGCTGCCATAGATTTCGATATGGATACGGTTGATGATGCAATGGAAAAACTCAATTCGTATGATGTTCCCGAGACAATCAAATCGGATATATCAAAGTTGGATCTGCTGGTTAGAGATGTTGCTTTGGAAGAGATTAAAGCAGCGTGTGACAGGATAGGCGGAATGTTATAATCCGTCATCTGACATTCATTCTGACAGACGATATGCAAATTGTGACACGGGTGTCATTGTGGATAACTTTGTGGAGAAAGAGGATTTCTACGCGAAAAACAGTGGAAAAACTGACAATAGATGCTGAAATTGATTTGCAAGAAGGATGAATGTATACACAAATGAACCAATTCAGTCAAAATATTTGTGGATAATTTGACTAAGCAAGACAATAACGTATTGACTGCAGCGGTCAAAAACGGCACAAACCATAGAAAAAGCCCCGTATTCGGGGCTTTTTCTATGGTTTATCCGGTTTCCGTTGGAATATTATATTCTAAAACTTAAGTTCTTGGATTTCTTTACTTTGTACATCTCTTCATCAGCCATTTTGATTAAGTCTTCGAGATAAGGTATGTCTTCGGAGTACATGGCAGAACCGATGCTGACGGTAATATCATAAGGAATATCTTTCTGAATGGAGATATTTCTGATAGAACGTTGTATATCGTTTTGGAGAACGGCGGTATTGGAGCCGACCGGTATTTCTGCAATGATGGCAAACTCATCGCCACCGAATCTGGCAGTTTGCAAATAATACTTTCTGGACAGTTCATTCAATGCCTGCGCTACCATCTTTAAGGAATCATCACCATACTCTTTGCCATATTTACTGTTGATTAGGAATAGATGATCAATATCGAGCAAAAGCAAATGATAATGAACCTGATCGTCTGCAAAGGGATCAAAGTCTTCGTGAAAACGAAAGAACCAATTCATGTTATGAAGTAGTGTAAGATCATCCGTCATAACGCGACTGTCGGCAACTGCCAAATACACACAGGCAGCGGGAAGGGTTAATCCTACGGCTACTATGGGGTATCCCGGAAGGAAGAGCTGCATTACTACCGAAAGCAATGGGAATATCATGAACATACCGTATGAAATATACAGATGCTTCTTTGCAATATTTTGCTTCCTGAATGCATTGATGAGGGACATTAATGATGTGATGAATATATATCCGTAGCTGACTATCACCTGTACCAGATACAGACTGCCTCTGTGATAATCGTTGTTTGCATCAATATAGAAAATCCAGTGCGTTATGGGTGAATTGACGGTTGCGGCAATCAATATAATGCATGGAATAGAACACAGGCTGAACAGAAACTTGTTATTTATGAGGACAGAGTTCATTTTTGAAGAACAATAATAGAACCAGATGAATGCGCCCAGTCCGGTGGAACAGAAATAAGTGCAGTTAACAATATTGTTAACGCTGGTCCCGGCATTGATGATACCTCCGTCAATCAGTGCCCATATCATATCGGAAATAAACAGGATAAGGAAACACATCATACATGGAATTAACAGATGATGACGACGCCTTATGTCCACATTGGTTTCTATTTTATATATAAAAAGGATCAAAAATAGAGAACAGACCAAATTTACTTCAACATACAATCCTGCATTCATAGAAAATCTCCTTTGGATATAGATACTTTAATTATATCACATAACAATGAATGATAGGAGTAGAAGGATGGAGGTGACAGCCTTGCAAAATCTAAAAAAATAATTAAGAAACGTTTGGTATTGTTGACCTTAAAAAATCAATAGTCTATTATAGATGGAGCGTAAAAATAGGAAGTAGGAGTAATAAATGAAGAGATATTTTAAGTACATTAAGCCTTATCTTCCTGCGTTTATTTTGGGACCTATCCTCATGATAGTCGAAGTCATAGGAGAGGTGTTGATGCCTAAAATCATGGCAGGAATGATAGATGTAGGTATAGCCAATAACGATCAGGCCTACATTTGGACACACGGAGCTTTAATGGTGCTGGTGGCCGTGTGTATGCTGCTCGGAGGAGTAGGAGGCGCGTTTTTTGCTGCCAGAGCATGCGTAAGCTTTTCTTCTGATATGCGTAAAGATGTTTTTGACAAGATAGAATGCATGTCTTTTGCCAATTTGGATAAATTCAGCACCGGTTCTTTGATTACCAGACTTACAAATGATATTACTCAGGTGCAGAACTTTATCAACATGGTTCTTCGAATGATGCTTCGTGCTCCGGGAATGTTAATCGGCGGATTGATTATGGCCATTGTGATTAATCCCAGATTGGCCGTTGTTTTGCTGGTGGTTATTCCGGTACTGGTTATACTTATAGTATTTGTAATCAGAGCTGCATTTCCCAGATTTAAAATGATGCAGACAAAGCTTGATAAACTGAATTCAAATATTCAGGAAGTCCTTAATGCGGTCAGAGTTATTAAGTCATTTGTACGTGAGGACTATGAAGAAGCTCGTTTTGCCGATTCAAACAGTGATTTGAAAGAAACTACGATGGGTGCTTTGAAAATAATGATAGCAATGTTCCCCATAGTTTCTATATTAATGAACGGAACTATTCTGTGTGTTGTTTGGCTGGGCGGACGTCAGATTATGGCAGGAGAAACCGAAATCGGTAATATGACGGCTTTCATTACGTATATTACTCAGATTTTGTCATCCCTTATGATGGTGGCATTTATGTTCCTGCAGTGCTCGAGAGCGTTTGCTTCTTTGTCGAGAATCAATGAAGTTATGGATGCCAAAATAGACATAAATGATGATGAAGCTTTGTATAAGGATAAAAAGGTTTCATCGGGATCAATAGAGTTCAAGAATGTATCTTTCAGATATTACAAGAATTCCGATGAAAAAGTTCTTGATAACATTTCATTTAAAGTGGACAGCGGAAAAACGCTGGGCATCATAGGTTCAACCGGTGCCGGAAAGACCACGCTGGTTTCATTGATTCCGAGATTATATGATTCCGACGAAGGCGAAATACTGGTAGACGGAACAAATGTCAAAGATTATTCATTATTAAACCTTAGAGACGGTGTCGGAATGGTGCTTCAAAAGAACGTGCTGTTTTCGGGCTCAGTAATGGAAAACCTGATGTGGGGTGATGACAAAGCCACATATGAAGAAGTAAAGGCGGCTGCCAAGAGTGCTGAAGCAGATTCGTTTATCATGAACATGGTTAACGAGTACGAAGGTGAACTCGGACAGGGCGGAGTTAACGTATCCGGCGGACAAAAGCAAAGACTGTGTATTGCCCGTGCCCTGCTAAAGAAACCGAAGATATTGATATTGGATGATTCGACTTCGGCAGTTGATACTGCGACGGAAAGTCGTATCAGAGAAAGCTTTTACGGTACCTTGAAAGATACCACCAAGATAATAATAGCACAGAGAATAACATCCGTTATGGATGCTGACGTTATCATGGTACTTGATGACGGACAGATAGCCGGAATGGGTTCGCATGAAGAATTGTTGAAAGATTGTGAACCATACCGTGAAATATATTATTCACAGATGGATAAGGAGGAAGATAAGTAATGACTGACGAAAGATTAGCCTTCCTCCAAAAGAAATATGAAGCAAAGCTGGCACCCAAAACAGATGAGGAACTGGCTAAAACCAAATTGCCTTCACGCGGCCCCGGAGGAAGAGGTGCCATGGGAGGCGCTAAACCTAAGAATGTAAAGGGAACCGTTAAGAGACTCTTCGGATATATTGCCGATTATAAGGCAGGAATAATAGTAGCCGTATTATGCGTTATTATGCAGACATCCCTGGGATTGGCTGGTTCATATATTGTCAGACCGATAGTCAATAATCTGACCAGTGATGATCCTAACAAATTTAGAAATCTGGTACTTGGCGTAATTGTCATGGGAATCATTTTCGGGCTTTCCGCCGCGTTCCAGTATCTTCAGTCGAGAATCATGATCGGCGTATCGCAGAATGCATTAATGAATCTCAGAAATGATTTGTTTAAGAAGCTGCAGACCTTGCCCGTTAAGTATTACGATACGAATAATAACGGTGATATAATAAGCCGCTTTACAAACGATGTGGATGCTGTGGGAGAAATGCTTAACACAACCATCCTCCAGCTGGTTTCAGGCTTGATCCAGATAGTAGGTACATTGGCTATCATGATATACACCAGTTGGGTTTTGACATTAATAACAATTGTTATGTTACCTGTTATGATGATGGCTCTTAAGGCTATTACTTCCCGTTCGAGAAAGTACTTCAGAGCACAGCAGTCTGCACTGGGAACTTTGAACGGATATATTGAAGAAACAATGACCGGACAGCGTGTTGTAAAAGTATTCAACCATGAGGAAGCTGCCAAAGAAGAGTTCGACTTCTTAAATCAGGATTTAAGAAAGAAACAAATTAAAGCTATTTTCTTCGGTGGAATCATGGGACCTGTAATGGGCAACCTGAGTCAGGTTTCCTATGCCATAACCGCATGCGTCGGCGGAATACTGTGCCTGACACGAGGCTTTGATGTCGGCGGTGTTACCATATTCGTAAACTATTCAAGACAATTTGCAATGCCGATTAATTCATTGGCAATGCAGGTAAATACCATATTCTCCGCTTTGGCGGGGGCCGAAAGAGTATTTGCGGTAATGGATGAAGATCCGGAACCTGCGGATATGAGTAAGTGTATTACCATAATCGAGGATGACGGAATTAATTCTTTTGCCATACCCAAGGACGGCCCGTATGTTGAAGAATGCGGCATCCCGAAGGATTTTGCCAGAGAAGATAACGAGTGTTTTTATAAAAAGGTCATGGGAGCTGTTACCGTTTCCGATGTAACATTCGGATATGTTCCGGAAAAAACTGTTCTTAAGAGTATTGATCTTTATGCTAAGCCGGGACAAAAGATTGCATTTGTCGGTTCAACCGGAGCGGGAAAGACTACCATCACGAATTTAATAAACAGATTCTACGATGTTAATGAAGGAACAATTCTCCTGGATGATATTCCTGTTTTATACATTGAACGTGATTCATTAAGAAGAAACATTGCGATGGTTTTGCAGGATACGCATTTATTTACGGGGACTGTAAAGGAAAACATCAGATACGGCCGCTTGGATGCTACGGATGAAGAGGTAATACAGGCTGCGAAGCTTGCTTCGGCACATTCGTTTATTATGCGTCTGGAGAATGGATATGATACTGTTTTGGACGGAGACGGCGGAAACCTTTCACAAGGCCAGCGTCAGCTTATCAATATTGCCAGGGCAGCTATTTCTCAAGCTCCTGTATTGATACTTGATGAAGCTACCTCATCGGTTGATACCAGAACCGAAAAACATATTGAGCACGGAATGGACAGAATTATGCAAAACCGTACTACGTTGGTTATTGCGCACAGATTGTCTACCGTCAGAAATGCCAATGCCATAATGGTTCTCGAAAACGGTGAAATAATTGAACGTGGAAATCATGAAGATTTGCTCGAACTCCAAGGCAGATATTATGAACTATATACAGGAAAGTCAGAACTGAGTTAGGAGATTTATGAAACAGGAATTTGATGTAAAAGGAATGGGATGCGCTGCTTGTGAAACGCGGGTAAACAAAGCGGTTTCACAGCTCGACGGCGTAACAAAGTGTGAAGTATCGCTGATAAACAATTCCATGTCGGTTGAAGGCAATGTAGATGCATCAATAATTATTAAGGCAGTAACCGATGCAGGATACGAAGCTTCACTAAAAAACTGAGTGTCCCGACCGAGGACGTTTTCAAAGATATAAAGCGCGAATTGGTATTGAGACTGATTTTTTCGACGGCCTTGACAATACCTCTGTGGATTTTGTGCTTGGCACATGCTAAACCTTACCTTCAGATGTTTTTGAGCGCAGCGGTTATGGCAATAAACGCGCGATTTTTTGTAAGCGGCATAAAGGCGGCGATTCATTTAAGCCCCAATATGGATACATTGGTATCTTTGGGGTCGGGAATTTCTTTCTTATACAGTTTTGTAAATTTAGTTTTTCTGAATGGAACTTCCGGGTTCTATTTTGATTCGGCGGCAATGATACTTACCTTTATTTCCGTAGGGAAATTGTTGGAAACAGTATCAAAAGATAAGTCGAAAAGAGCGATAGATGCTTTGGCGGATTTGGTGCCCGCAGAAGCGACGGTTATTCGCAACGGGCAAAAAATGCTAATATTATCGGACGAATTGGTGGAAGGTGATATTTGTATTATTGAATCAGGAGAAAGCTTCTGTGCTGACGGAGAATTACTTGGCGAAAGCGATGATGAAGTCTGCGTAGATGAATCATCTTTGACCGGGGAAAGCGTTCCCGTAAAGAAATACCCGGGTGATAAAGTATACACCGCGACGATTAATATGAAGGGAAAAGCTTTATTCCGTGTGGAAAAAATCGGAAATGACACATTCCTTTCTTCGATAATAAAGGCGGTCAGAGATTCATCGGCGACCAAGGCACCCATAGCAAAATATGCAGACAGAGTTGCGGCAGTATTCGTTCCGACCATACTGGGAATTGCAATTGTTCTGTTTGTTGCACGAATGCTGGCCGGAGTACCGTTTGATTATGCGCTTACGAAAAGTATAGCGGTACTGGTTGTAAGCTGCCCTTGCGCATTGGGACTGGCGACGCCCATGGCTGTCATGGTGGGAATGACCCTTGCGGCCAAATTCGGTATTTTATTCAAAAATGCCGAGGCGTTGGAGACTTCATATAAAGCAAATACGGTAGTCCTTGACAAAACGGGGACAATAACGAGAGGTGATTTGGAGACCGGGGATGAAATCCGTGAAGACTCCAAAGAGGCCGTTTTCTTGTTAAAACGAGCCGGAAAGCGTATAGTAATGCTGACCGGAGACAAGGCTGAAAGAGCGCAAATCATAGCCGAAAAGGCCGGAATTGATGAAGTGGTAAGCGAAGTTTTGCCTACGGGAAAGAAAGATGTCGTAGCCGGTTTGATGAAAGAATCAAACGTAATGATGGTGGGCGACGGTATTAATGATGCCGTAGCGCTGGTTACTGCCGATGTCGGTGTGGCTATCGGATGCGGCAAGGATGTTGCCATTGAGTCTGCGGATGTGGTTTTATTAAGTAATTCGCTGATTGATGTGGCCAGGTTGCTTGGCATTTCCGAAATTACCATGAAAACAATAAAGAGAAATCTCTTTTTTGCATTTATATATAATATTGTACTGATACCGATTGCGGCAGGAGCGTGTTCTTTTGCGGGTATAGATATTTCCCCCATGCTGTGCGCCGTATTCATGTCATTATCATCATTTTGTGTATGCATCAGTTCGCTTTCGATTAACCTGCATACAGATAAGTTGAGGAGTTTATTATGAAAAACTTTTGGAATAACTTTAGGGGATTTGTTAAGAAGCATAAGAAGCTGACAATTTTCCTGATTATCGTATTGGTAATCGTGCTGTTGGTTCTTTACGTTCGAAGCAAACTAAAAGAAGCGGAAGCCTTGTTGAACGACATGATGAGTTCGCAAAGTGCTTCGGTTGAACTTAAATCCCTTAAGCAGACGATTTCAGCAACGGGAACGATAGTCAGCGTTGAAAATAATAACCTGGAAGCTGCCGTAAACGGAGTTGACGTTCTGACGGTTGAGGTATCGGTAGGTGACTATGTCAATGAAGGAGATGTAATTTGTACTTTGGATTCATCAAGCATACAAACCTCTCTTGATAATGCCAAATTATCGTTAGAGGCGGCACAGAAGAATTCGAATTCGGATGTGGCTGTGGCCAACAGATTGCTGAATGAGGCTCAGGTTTCACGAAACACCAAGGTTGAACGTGACTACGAAGACGCTGCAAAGGCATATGACGATTTCCTTGATGCAAAGGAAGATTTGGATGAAGCTGCCATGGAACTAAGTCTGGCCAATGAAGAATATGCTTACAGATCAACCAATCTGCAAAACTACATAGATGAGCACGGCCTGCAGGATGAATATGCTCTTTCGATGGATCCGGAAGGTTCATTCTACAAAGGAAAGGCAGACGCAGCCAAAAACGATTTGGAAGCAAAGCAGAATGCATACGACAACATGGAAAAGGCCTTTGAAAACTCAATAACGGCTTATAACAATGTGGTCAGAGGCTATGAAGATTCACTGCTTAACAATGACAGTCAGATAATGTCCAGAAACGATTCGTTGAATACGTCCAAGACAAACAGCACTGTTACGGGACTTAACGAAAGCAAACAGATTGAGGATTTTGAAAAACAGATTGAAGAGTGTACCGTAAAGGCACCCTATAGCGGTGTTATCACATCTTTAAGTGTTAAAGAAGGAGACAGATATGCAGGAGGAACCCTCGGCAAAATCGAAGATGTTTCCGAGTTCTTGATATCTGCCGAAATCGATGAGTATGACATATCAAAGTTGGCGGTTGGACAGAAGGTTATTTTCAAGACAAACGGAACCGGCGATGAAGAATTTACCGGAACAGTGAAAGAAATAGCACCCAGAGCGACACTTGATGCAAAGACGGGAACAGTCGGAGCCAACGTAACGTATAATGTCAAAGTTGCCATAGATTCCGATATTTCACGCTTTAAGTTGGATATGACGGCAAAGATGGCGATTATTTTGTCCGAAAAGGAAAATGTTCTGGCTGTACCTTACGCTGCAGTTCAGGTGGATGAAAACGGGGAATTCTTTATAGAAACTCCCGATGGAAGAATCATGGTCGAAAAAGGAATCGAATCCGATTATTATATAGAGGTTTCCGGTGATGGAATAAAGGAAGGCTTGCAGGTAGTTGTACCTGCTCAGAATTCCGTTAATGATTTTATACAGATGATAGCGGAAGAAGGAGCTATGGGAGGCTTTTAATGGATAATACACCATTAATTGAATTGAAGAATATCCACAAAAAGTACTTTATCGGACAACCGAACGAGCTTCACGTCCTTAAAGGGATTGATTTGTCTGTATATAAAGGAGAGTTTGTGGCGGTAGTAGGACAATCCGGCTCCGGTAAATCGACACTGATGAATATTGTAGGTGCATTGGATCGACCTACTGTGGGTGAATATCGCCTCGACGATATAGATGTTATTAAGGCAAAGGATGCCGAACTTTCAACTATACGAAACAGGAAAATCGGGTTTGTTTTTCAGACGTATAATCTGATAGCGAAAACCAATGCCATAAAGAATGTCGAAATGCCGATGCTGTATGCCGGAATCGGTCGTCAGAAGCGTGTCGAAAGAGCAAAAGAACTCCTCGATATAGTTGGAATGACGGACAGAATGAAGCATTTGCCCGAGGAATTGTCCGGAGGACAGAAGCAAAGAGTTGCCATTGCGCGTGCCATGGCTAACGATCCGGCAATTATTCTGGCAGATGAACCGACAGGAGCATTGGACTCTGAAACAGGACGTATGGTTATGGATATTTTCCATAAACTTCATAAAGAGCAGGGCAAAACCATACTGCTCATTACACACTCTCCGGAACTGGCGTTGGAAACAGAGCGTGTTATTACCATCAAAGACGGAGAAATAACGGGGATAAAGGAAGGAAACGGCAGATCATGATGATATCGGAAAACATCAGACTTGCCATTTCAAGTCTGTTGGCCAATAAAATGAGAGCGCTCCTGACGATGCTGGGAATCATTATCGGTATAGCATCCGTTATAGCCATTATGACGGTAGGTAATTCCGTAACTCAGAATTTGACGGATTCCATGGCCAGCATGGGCGCCAATAACATTAACGTAATACTGAAGACCAGAGAAGAAGAAAAGGATGTAAACGAAGAAGGCATAACTTTCGGCTCCGAAGCAAAAGCAGTTACCTTAAAGGAGACTGATTACATTACCAAGGAAATGATGGAGGCCTACGTTGAAGAATATCCGGATCAGGTATTGGCCTTGTCGGCTACCGAGGACGTAGGAAAAGGGCAGGTAAAAGACGGAAATCTGTATGCAAATATATCGCTTACAGGTACCAGTACAGGATATTTTCTGGCTAACGATATAGAGATAATAAGCGGCAGATTTTTCTCGACTCATGAGATGGATGAGGCGCAAAATGTAGCTTTCGTTTCCGATAAGCTGGTAGATAATATATTAAAGAGCGATTACGAAGGCGCCATAGGAAAAGAAATTACAGCTTATATTGAAGATAAATTCTTTACCTATACGATAGTCGGTGTATATAAGTATGAACAGTCGGCATATTCGTTTTCAACAGCAGCCGACAAGGATATAGAAACGTCGATGTTTATTCCGCTAAAGACCGCACAGGGCCTGATGCACATGTATGATTATGTCGGGTTTACGGTAGTTACGGCAGCAGGCGTTGATGCAGACGCGTTTGCGAACAAGACAAAGGATTTCTTTAACACGTATTACAGAAATAACAGAAACTGGGAAATATCGGCTTTCTCAATGGCTTCATTGGTAGATATCATGGGAAATATGATGGGCACCTTAACGACTGCTATTTCGGTAATTGCAGGAATAGCATTGCTGGTAGGCGGTATAGGCGTAATGAACATTATGCTGGTATCAATTACCGAAAGAACGCGTGAAATCGGTACCAGAAAGGCTTTGGGAGCGCCCAATTCATCAATACGACTTCAGTTTATTGTCGAATCCATAGTTATTTGTATAATAGGCGGAATAATCGGTATTATTTTGGGAGTTACAGCAGGAATAGCGTTGGCTAAAGCTTTGGGTACGCCGGCCAGCCCTTCAATATCGAGCATAATTTTGTCACTGGCATTTTCTACCGCTATCGGAGTTTTCTTCGGATATTATCCGGCAAACAAAGCAGCTAAGATGGATCCAATCGATGCATTAAGATACGAATAATAGTTGTACAGAAAGAAGCATTTCAAACCTCTTTACCATGTATTTGGTAAGGAGGTTCTTTTATTTTCTGTAATAGGAAAGTTCTTTAGAAATATTTAATAAATAAATTAGCACTCGACCATTGACAGTGCTAACAACGAGATATACTATGATGGTGTCATTAAAGAAAGAAGGTGATTTTATGACACTTGAAAAATACGGAACCGAATTGGTTGAACGTGCTGAGAATCAAAAACTTGATCCTGTAATAGGGCGAGACGAAGAAATAAGAAATGTAATCAGAATACTATCGCGAAAAACTAAAAACAATCCTGTTTTGATAGGTGAACCCGGTGTGGGCAAGACTGCGGTTGTCGAGGGCCTGGCTCAAAGAATAGCCAAGGATGATGTACCTGAGAGCTTAAAAGGAAAGAAAGTATTTGCACTCGATATGGGAGCATTGATTGCCGGAGCTAAATACAGAGGTGAATTCGAAGAGAGATTAAAAGGGGTGCTGGAGGATGTAAAAAAATCCGAAGGTGAGATTATCCTTTTTATAGACGAACTGCATACGATTGTGGGTGCCGGTCGAAATGACGGTGCGATGGATGCCGGAAATATGCTAAAGCCAATGCTGGCGCGAGGCGAACTTCATTGCATCGGAGCAACTACGCTCGATGAATACAGAATGTATATAGAAAAAGATGCAGCGCTTGAAAGAAGATTTCAGCCTGTAATGGTTACGGAGCCGACTGTTGAAGATACTATTTCAATTCTTCGAGGAATTAAGGACAGATACGAAGTCTATCATGATGTCAAAATATATGACAGTGCTTTGGTAAGTGCTGCCGTTTTGGCGAACCGCTATATTTCTGACAGATTTTTGCCGGACAAGGCGATTGACCTCATAGATGAGGCTTGCGCATTAATAAAAACGGAGAAAGAATCGAAACCCACCGAACTGGACGAACTGGAACGAAAGAAGATGCAGCTTGAGATCGAAGAAACTGCGCTTAAAAAGGAAAAGGATCGTTTGAGCAAGGAACGACTTGAATCTTTGCAAAAAGAACTGGGAGAAATAAAGGAAAAATATGATGAATTACTCGCAAAATGGCAGGAAGAAAAGAAGCAATTAAATAATCTTTCTTCTTTGAGAGCGCGGATTGACGAGACAAAGTCGGAAATAGAACTGGCACAGAGAAACGGTGATTACGAAAAGGCCGGCGAATTAAGTTACGGAAAATTGCCGACATTAATAAAGCAACTTGAAGAGGCTGAGAGCAATATTAACGAAAAGAATTTGTCTTTGGTCAACGAGACGGTTACGGACGAAGAAATTGCAAAGATTGTATCCCGATGGAGCGGCATTCCTGTCAGCAAACTGAATGAGAGCGAAAAGAGCAAGATACTTCACCTGGATGAGGAATTGCATAAACGCCTGATAGGGCAGGATGATGCAGTTACGAAGGTGTCTGAGGCTATCATTCGTTCAAGATCCGGAATAAAGGACCCGACCAAACCTATCGGCTCATTTTTGTTTATGGGGCCTACCGGTGTTGGTAAAACAGAACTGGCCAAAGCATTGGCACAGGCTCTGTTTGATGATGAAAACAATATGGTCAGAATCGACATGTCGGAATACATGGAAAAATATTCCGTATCAAGATTGATCGGAGCGCCTCCGGGATATGTCGGATATGAAGAAGGCGGACAATTGACCGAGGCGGTCAGAAGAAAGCCGTACAGTGTAGTTTTGTTTGATGAAATAGAAAAAGCACATCCCGATGTATTCAATGTGTTGTTGCAGGTTATGGACGACGGCCGAATTACCGACTCACAAGGCAGAACCGTGGACTTCAAAAATACGATACTGATTATGACTTCGAATGTCGAAATCAAGGATCTCAGAGCAGTATTTCGCCCTGAATTTTTGAACCGTCTCGATGAAACGATAGTTTTCAATTCACTTACAAAGGAAGACATGACGGGAATTTGCGAACTGATAATGGTAGATTTGAATAAACGTCTTTCCGATAAGGAATTGAAAATAGAACTCTCTCCGGCAGCAAAGGAAAGCATAATAGAGAATGCCTATGATCCGATGTTCGGTGCACGCCCTTTAAAGAGATATATCCAAAAATACGTTGAAACCTTGGCCGGAAGACTAATTTTAAGTGGCGATATCGGGGAAAGAGATGTTATACTAATAGATGTTAATGAAAAGGGCGATTTATTTGCCAAAGTAAACGAATCTAAGGAGTAACCGATGAATCTGCCGAAAGAACCGGGGATGCTGTTGAGCTTTATCAATATGAAATTGAGAGATGATTATTCGTCGTTACGTGATATGTGTGAAGATCTTGATTTCGACTATAATGACCTGCGTGCGATGCTCGAGGAATCCAAACTTAAGTATGATGAGGTTACCAATCAAATCAAGATGAAGTAAGGAACACTTTGTGATGGATAGAGGTTCCCGGAATAATAAAAAACAATTCATAATAATAGGTGCAGGAGCCCTTCTGCGCCTATTTTATGTGCTTTTCAGTTCAATATACGAGCGTCAGTATGATATAGGGATGATAGACCTGAGCGCGGGACATACCGTTTCGGGAGGTCATCTTGCGTATATTCAATATCTTTTTCATAATCTGAGACTCCCGGATATGGATCCGACTACTGTTTATCAGTTTCATCATCCGCCTTTTCATCATTATGTGTGTGCTCTGCTTATGAGATTTTTGAATCTATTTACGGATAATACGGCTTTTTTGGAAGAATCCATTCAGGTCGTTCCGTTTGTGTGCTCATTGATTTTACTGGTTGGTGTATTTAAGATTACGGAAGAATTATCCATGTCTGAGGCCGGTAAAAATCTGACATTGATACTGTTTTCGTTTCATCCGTCGATGATTCTGTTATCGGGGAGCGTTAACAATGACTGTATGGCGTTGATGTTTACCGTATTAACTATTCTTTTTGCGATACGATACGGTAGGGAAGCTTCGTTCAAAAACATTATTCTGATGGCGATATTTCTGGGATTGGGTATTACCACCAAGCAGAATGTCGCGGAGATAGCGTTTCCGATTGCGGCGATGTTTATCTATATCCTCGTAAAGAATTTTCAAAAATCCAAGGAATCGGGATTGAAAACTCTGCTTCAGTACGTTGTTTTCGGAGTTATTTCAATTCCCATAGGAATGTGGTTTTATATCAGAAATTTAATAAAATACAACACCGACATTATGTGGGTATATGAATTACCCGTGGATTCATGGCAATATACGGGTAATGTTCCGCTCCTTTACAGATTCTTATGGCCGAATCCTGCCGATATGATTGAAAATATCAGATCGTTCAAAGTGGGGTGCGGATATAATATCTGGGTCCAGATAATAAGGACATCGGTTTTGGGCGAATGGGATATGGCAAATACCGTAAAATCGGTGAAAGTATTGTCTTTGGGATTGATGTTCTTCGGTGCATTAATTGCCTTGATTGCATTAATAAGTTTTCTTAGAAAGTTTGTTTTTGTGCGTACGAAAAATTGCGTGATTAAAGTGACTGACCGGATAATCCTGGTGCTCACGTACTTTACGGTCATGGTGTTCTATTTATGGTTCGTATATAAATATCCGCAGGAATGCAGTATGCATTTTAGATATATAGAAATATTGCTTCTGCCTACGATTTTGGCATTGGGATTTTCGCTCGAGACGTGGAAAAAGGGATTTTACAAGCTATTTAAGGTGCTTTTATATTGTTTCGTTGCATGCGGCATACTTATGACCGGAGTGTGGTGTTTTGGCTAAAGGGAAGCTTTCACAATATAAAACGGAATTAATTGCAGGGGGAATTGCTCTCCTTGCTTTTTGCGTTATCTTCCTTTTGGAGGGCCTTTATCCTTTCGGAAGAGGCTCGGTCATCGCAATAGACTTAAATTCCCAATATTTGCCGCTGTTATACAGATTTTATGACATTGTTAAAGGCACAAAGGGCATATCGTACGACTTTCATATAGCGGGAGGCATCAATTTATATTCGGATGCATTAACCGAATTACTGAATCCTGTCAACTACCTTCTTCTTTTGTTTAAGAGAGAAAACCTGTATCTCGGGGTTAATATATTGGTGGCCCTGTACGGCGTATTATCTGCAATTACTGCTGCTTTCTCGCTTCGCAAAATATCAGATTCGGACAGCAATTCAACGTTAAGGATTATTCTTTCGCTGACATATTCTTTGTCATTCTTTTGTGCATATCAGTATGAAATTATCAGATGGATGTGGCCGGTTGTGCTGTTTCCTGTCTTTTTCATTTTCATAAACAGACTTCTTTCAGGGGAATCAGTTTGGCCGTATTCGCTTATGCTGGGCTACCTGCTCATAGAAAGCCTTCAAATAGGATTTATGGCAGGATTGTTTACTTTGGTTTATGCTTTCTGCCATATCTTTTTTGATGAAGAAGCTAAAATTCGAAAAGAATATATATCGTCACGACTGATTATCGGAACTGTATTGGGGATTTTGATATCAGCGGTGGGAACGGTTCCGAATGTGCTGAATTTGACGGATTCTATGCGATCATCGCAAAACGATTCGCTTATTAATGTGGTAAAGAATCATGGATTAGATGATTTACCCGAGAGAATCCTCGATGTTACCAACCCGGTGACAATCGCTCTTTTACTGTTTTTGGTTGTTATTTTCATTAAACGAAAGAATATTAAGGCGGGTATATTTGCCCGGTATCGTGCGGATATTTTGGCGCTTTTGGGGTTGCTTATCACGGTTATTTTGGAGCCGAGTAACCTTTTGTGGCATATGGGGTCTTACAGATGCTTTCCGGTGCGCTATGCATTTATGATTTTGTTGCTAAGCTGTGTGCTTATATACAGAATCTTTTGTGATTACGATATAGAAGTCTATGTTAAAAATATATGGCCGATATATGTTCTTTCCATCGTGCTTACGGGCATTGTACTCGTGTTCACATACATAAATCGACTGAATTTCGCGCAGGCTTTTTCAACACTTGCCATTACAACCTCCGTTCCGAGTGTTTTACTAAAGGTCTATTTGATTCTCTTTGTTCTTACAATGACTTCGTTGGGTGCCCTGTTTGCGCCTAATCGAACTGTTTCGAAATATTCCTTATGCATTATGGCGGCCTTAATCGGAATAACGATGTATTTGTGGGTTTTCCTGCCGCCGGATTCCGAAGCCAGAATATTAAATGAAAAATCATATATTGACATGCATAGTTCCATGAACGCTGATGCCGGCACATATAGAGAGCATGTTCCGGACGTCGAAGATTGGCCGCTAAATTATGCATTGATTACTCATGACTACTCCATGACAGGATATATACCTTCGGGAGAGTCGCGAAGTTATGCATATGCGATGAATTCTTTGGGCTACGAAACTCCGTGGATCAGTGTACGTAGTTCGGGCGGAGATTCTATTTCGGATTTTCTGTTTGATATCGGTGACGGAACAGGTTGCGGAATCTTGGTTTCCAAAGAAGCGTATGAAATGCTTGATACTGCCGAAGATGGCAAAATAAATTCAAAGAGCATATTGAAAGCTTTGTGTTATGATGCAGGATTTGATGCAGAAATCATTAGCTCCGACTTGGACGGTCAAAAAAATCTGCTGGAGAAAATCAAGGCTGAAAATAAAAATCGGAGCGTTATTATTGATGATAGAGAGCCATCATTAAGAATCGTAAGCGATGAAACGAAGGACGGAATATTACTCCTGCCATTTGCAGTAAATAAAGGGATTAGCGCAGATAAAGAGCAAGTGTTATCGTATTTCGGCGGACTTGCGGCGCTTGAGATGACCAAAGGAGTCAACGATATTCGCATTACATTTAGGACGCCGGGCGCTTTGGCAGGCATTTGCCTTTCAATTCTCGGAATTCTTTTATCAATAGCTTATGCACTGCTGTCAAAACCTAAAAATGAAAAGGGTGGCGTTGCTTCAAAGGTATTGCTTTCGGTCGGAGTCTGCTTTGGAGTTTTCGTATATCTTGTTCCCAATATAATGATGGTTACTTATATGGGCGGCAAATTATTCGGGAAAGAATTGTTTGCAAAAAGGCAGGAAGCCGGCAGTCGACCGATAATGCTGCAAAGTGTTATCGAAGAAGACGGAATGCATGTGGTGATAGGTTATGAGAATTTAATGCTGGATCGAAAGGTGAAATTTACGGCCGATTCATCCGAAAACGATAAACTGGGCGCAAAAAATGCAAAAGACGGCAACCGGGATTTTGAATCAAGATGGTCTTCGGAAAATAACTGGGATGTGTGCAATCATTATCTGGAGGCGGATTTTGGGAAATCGCAAACTGTAAATGCCGTAAGGATAGTGTGGGGAGCACTGAATGCCAAAGAATACAGCATAGAAAGTTCCGTTGACGGTAAAACGTATGAAACGGCAGCTTCCTTTGACCGGGCACCCGATGCCTACGAACAGGTTATAGTGTTCGAAAAACCGATTGATACGCGCTTTTTGAGAATTCATGTAACAGATGTAAATAAATTTGAAGAAGATTTGAGTTTATATTATCAATCGGCATCCGTTAAAGAATTTGAAGCATTCGGAGCCGATACACAAAGCTTTATTATCAGTGAGCCTGTTATTTCAGGAACAGAAAACAGGCTTGTTCCGGTTCCTTCAGTACCGGACGGAATGGAACTTTGCTTTGCCGGAGTCGGTTGCCGGGAAGTTTTGAAAGATGCAAATACTTTTAGAGATAATATATCGGCGGTTGAAGTTGAACTGGGGTATGTGCTTAATGTCAGCGGTGAATCCTTTGATTTGCCGGGATTTAAAGTTGTTTTGCCGAAAGCCGGTGACGAGACAGCCGAAAATGCGGATGAAAACATTTACGGTGTAAAGGAATTTGAGGGCACCGAAGAAATGCTGTCTTTGGAGGGTAAATCCGTAAATGTATTGGCAGAAGATGCCGAACTTGAAGCATTGGGGCTGCTGTTTAAGGAAGAATTGCACGAGGTGCTGGGAGATTCCGATCAGAGTTCTTTATCGGATACGGTCAATATTTCGTTAGGACTGATAAAGGATGATTCTTTATACAGGGACGAAGCGTACAGAGTTGATATAAATAAAAATGGTGAAATAAAGGTATACGGAGGCAAAGAAGCCGCTATACGCTGGGGGCTTGTCACCTTGAAAGAAATGCTTAAAAAGAGCAAAGAATTGCCGTGCGGATGCATTATAGATTACCCTGAATATGAAGTCAGAGGTTTTTGCATGGATGTGGCCAGAAGACCTGTCGAAATCGAATTTTTGAAGGATATCATTCGCGAAATGTCGGATGCCAAAATGAATACTTTGCAGCTTCATCTCAATGATAACGAGATTTTATCGTTTGCATCTTATGACAAAACTTTGACCGGTGCATACTCATGTTACAGTGCATTCAGACTTGAATCGGAGATTGAAGGAACGGACGGAAGTAAATTAACGAACAGTGACTTTTACTATACAAAAGATGAATTTGCAAAACTGGTTGAATTCGGCAAACTGTACGGCGTGAGTGTAATTCCCGAAATCGACACTCCTTCGCATGCAC
Organism: Lachnospiraceae bacterium; assembly: GCA_045640905.1. Lineage (GTDB taxonomy): Bacteria > Bacillota > Clostridia > Lachnospirales > Lachnospiraceae > JAILLW01. Next base: position 4,749 of record JAZUFW010000026.1, on the reverse strand, counting down.
TCTCGCTCACAAAAATTCGACCGGATTTGGGTATAAAGAATTACCCGGATATGGCAGATACGCTTGATTTGTCAAATAAGGATACCCTTCCGTTTGTGACGGATATTTTTAAAGAATATTTGGCCCGGGATGGTTGCTTTGGCGACTGCGAAGCAATTCACATAGGATTTGATGAATATTACGGAGATTATGACGATTACAGGAAATATCTGAACGGGTTGTATGGAAATCTCAGAGATATCACGGATACAAAGATAAGAATATGGGGCAGTTTTACCAATGAAAATATGGATACTTCGGATATTCCCCGTGATATTGAAATAATGGTATGGAACCTTGACTGGACCAATCCGAAACTTTTGTATGAAGACGGATTCTGTACCATAAACGCGTTGACGGATGATCTCTATATAATCCCCGGAGGCGGAAGAGATAAACTTGATGTTTCATATTTGGAAAGTACATGGGAACCGAATATGTACAGGAATAAAGACGGCGTTATCGAATTGCCGGCCTGGTCTTCGAAAGTAAAGGGGGCCGTGTATTGCCTGTGGAATGATTATTATATAAGGCCCGACATCGACAATTCATCGGAAGAAGATCTCTTTACGGCATTTAGTGAACCGCTATATGCCATATCGGGCAAATTGTGGTAAAATATAAAAACTATGGACATTTTTGAGTATATGGCACAAAAGAATAAAGAGGCGGAATCTCCGCTTGCTGCCAGAATGCGTCCCAGAACCCTCGACGAGGTAGTGGGACAGCAGCATATTATAGGGCAGGACAAGTTGCTGTATCGCGCGATAAAAGCGGACAAATTGAGCTCGCTTATTTTTTATGGGCCGCCGGGAACCGGAAAAACTACGTTGGCCAAAGTAATTGCCAATACGACAAGTGCATCATTTAACCAGATAAATGCCACCATAGCCGGCAAGAAGGATATGGAGGATGTGGTTTCAAAGGCAAAAGAAACCATGGGAATGTATGGACAACGCTCAATATTGTTCATTGACGAAATACACAGATTTAATAAAGGCCAGCAGGATTATTTGCTTCCCTTTGTTGAAGACGGCACTATCATATTAATAGGTGCGACTACCGAAAATCCGTATTTTGAAGTAAACGGGGCTTTGCTTTCCCGTTCGGTTATTTTCGAACTGAAGCCTTTGACGAATGCCGATATAGAGAGCTTGATTAAAAAAGCAGTATATGATACCGAACGTGGAATGGGATCATATAATGCACAAATAGATGATGATGCGCTGACCTTCCTTGCAGATATAGCAGGAGGAGATGCCAGATGTGCGTTGAATGCCATTGAATTGGGAATATTGACCACGCAGCGAAGCGAGGACGGGATAATCCACATTACGTTGGATGTAGCGCAGGAATGTATCCAAAAGAAGGCAGTCAGATATGACAAGAAGGGCGACAATCATTACGATACCATTTCGGCCTTCATAAAGAGCATGAGAGGCTCAGATCCGGATGCGGCCGTATATTACCTGTCAAGGATGCTATATGCGGGTGAAAGTGTGACATTTGTGGCAAGGCGAATAATGGTTCATGCCGCAGAGGATGTCGGTATGGCAGATCCAAGGGCCTTGGAGGTAGCTGTGAGTGCTGCTTTGGCAGCAGAGAGAGTCGGCATGCCGGAAGCCAGAATTATTTTGGCAGAAGCAGCCATATACGTTGCCACCGCACCGAAGTCGAATGCAGTTGTATGTGCGATAGATGAAGGAATGGAAGAAGTTGCCAAAAGCGGTGATTTGCCTATTCCCAAAGCTTTGCAGGATACGCATTATCCCGGTGCCGCAAAACTGGGCAGGGGACAAGGGTACCTTTATCCGCATGAATTTGAAAATAATTACGTTAAGCAGCAATACTTACCGGATGAGCTTGAAGGAAGACAGTTCTTTAGGCCTTACGGAAACGGATATGAAAAGGATATTATGGATCTGTTTGATCGCATTAAGAAATAGAAATGTCGGATTTTAATATTATTGATTTAAATGAGACAACTGAAGAGATAACCGAAGAAAAAGAAAGCGAAATGTCTGAAAAAGAATTGGCATATCGCCCGAAAAAACGTCGGAAGAAGCGCAAAAGTAAGGCCCCGCTCGTAGCCAGTGCTATTTTAATAACACTAGTTATCGCAGCGCTGCTGGCGATAAAGCAGAGCGGATATGTGCCGCTTAGTGTATCCGGAAACGATATTTCTTTGTCAAACGTTATTATGGTTACTCCGGAACCATTGCCGGATAAGATGGAAGGAGACGAAAACTTAGGTGCCGATGTTATTAAGCATATTTTTGTTTCGGCAAAATGTGTGGAAAATGCTTATAATGCGCGTCCGCAACTGGTTGATTTGACGGAAGAAAATACATCGACTTTTGCTAAAATCGATACCTGTGCGATTGATACCGAAAACGGTGGAATCGATATAGGTATAAGTGCTGACGGCATGCCCAGATCAGATGATAAATACTATTATCTGTTTGAATTGGAACCTTTTGAAAATGAGATTCCCGAAGAAAGCGATTATATTGCTAAGAAATATAAAAACGATGAGGTGAGCTTTGATATAGGTTTGAATTCAAATTCTACCGATTCGCGTCTGTATAAAAAGTTCGCTGTAGCTGTCAGAAATAATGAAGGATTTACCTTGGTTTCGACGCCTTCGTATGTGACAAACCCCGAAGCTGTAGCAAAATACAATAATGTATTTATGAATCCTTCTTCAAAGAAAGGTATTTTGCTTGATTACGGTAAGAGAGAATCGGGACAGCTGGAAGATCTGGGTGTTGCGCAAGTGGCAATGAACTTTGTAATTGCGGATTTCTTGGGACCGACAACCAACGCATATTATCCTACAGTTCATTATACTTATAACGGCAAAACATATGCCTTCGACGGATATAAGCTTTCCGGATTTGATGCTACCGTCAAATCCATGACGGATAAAGGAATATCCGTTACGGCCATATTACTGAACAAGTATTCATCTTCAAATATCAGTATGATTCATCCTGATGCCAGAAATCAGGGTGTGTGTCCTTACTATATGTTTAATGCGGCTACGAAGGACGGCGTAGAAATGCTGGCCGCTGTCGGCAGTTTCTTTGCGGACAGATATTCCGGAGGCAGTCACGGTAAAATATCCAACTGGGTTATCGCGAACGAGATTAATGCCAGAAAAGAATGGAATTATATGAAATACACCGATGTAGATACATACACCAAAGCGTATGCGGACGGCTTTCGAGTTCTGTATAATGCCATAAAGTCTACATCAAGTTCGGCTCGGGTATATATTTCACTGGATCAGCAGTGGAATCGTGATTTGAATAACAATCCGGATTATGACGGCAAAGATGTAATTGATTCGTTCAATGCATATATATCATCTTCGGGAAATATTGACTGGGGATTGGCATATCACCCCTACAATGTTCCGTTGACAAGTTGCAGTACCTGGAATTCCTCGAAGTACATTTCTCATACTTCCGATACATCAATGATTTCGATGAATAACATCGAAGTGTTGGTAAATTACATGAATCAGGACAGCTTTAAAGCGCCCTCGGGAGAAACGCGCAGTATCATGATAACGGAACTCGGATATACTTCATCGGGCTCGGGCGGAGAATCATATCAGGCAGCTGCCATAGCATATGCGTTCTATAAAATAAATCATTATCAGGATATAGATGGTTTGCTTTTGAATCGTCAAACGGATGATGCTACGGAAATTGCGCAGGGACTTGCTACAGGAGTAACGTCTTTGTCGGGCGCTAAAAAGAAGTCGTATGAAGTGTTCAAATACATGGATACCGATCAATTTGAAGAGCACGCAGAATTCGCAAAATCAATCATCGGCATCAATTCCTGGTCAGAAATAATGCGGTAGTATCAATTGCGTGTGCAGTTCGTTCCCAATTTGATAGATACGGCCTCCGCCTTCGGTATTACTTTGCTCACACGTCCTCAACTGCACTTTTGACTAAGAAACTCGCATCTTCGAATACGTTCGGCCGGTTCAATTGGCAATCCATTGCCAAATTGAACCTAAAAACCCCGTCCAGGGGTTTTTGCCTACAGTTAGTCGAGTTTCTAAGTCAAAAGCACAATTTCGTCCTATCGATTCGCAAACCAACACCGAATTCTCCGGCCTCGTTTTTCCTTAATCTGGCAATAACGTGAGTGGAGTAAGCATATATGCAGTTTGCGTTCCTTGCGGAAAAAAATTGAGTTTTCTTAATACTTCCTGAATACCCAGCGAATTTCGGCATGGATGCCGAAATAGGAGCAATGGTCCCCGAAGGGGACCCAGTTACACGGATGTCGGGTGCGGCGTTCGCGTCCGTTACCGTAACGTTGAGGAAGTATTTAGAAAACTCATTTTTTGTAGATAGGAAGCAAACTGCATATATGCTTACTCCACGTATCTATCAAAAACATTGTGTGAGCAAAGTAATACCGAAGGCGTAGCCAGTATAATATATTACGCAACGAAAGACTGCAATAAACAAGGTCCCCGGGGGGAGCTGATTTTTTAAAAGAGATGCTTTACCAAGTATTGGTAGATTTCCTGATTTTTTTTGTTCAAATTATCGCAAATTGAGGCCGCGGTTTCTTCAATCGGCACTGACATTGTCATGTCGAGTATGTTGATACCGTGGTCTTTTGCTACCAGGTGAGCTTCATATTCACCGCTGGTTCCTTTGTAATACTCGGAAATAATTG
>JAZUFW010000025.1:0-3643 GCA_045640905.1 Lachnospiraceae bacterium | reverse complement strand
GCCAGAGAAAGAGAACATGTCCTCGATATGTTATCGGATAATTGGGATGTTTCTCTTCACACCGATTGCGAATTGCCGGATTTTTTGACGAAACCCAGACTGCATAACAAGGGCCGGGTAAAGTATGAAACAGAGATGCCGCTCGTTTTTAGAGACAGCAGAATAAATCTGAATATTACATCAAAATCAATCGAATCGGGAATTCCTTTGAGAGTATTTGATATTTTGGCTTGCGGGGGCTTTTGCATGACGAATTATCAGATAGAAGTTGCCGAAATGTTTGAAGATGGTGTTGATCTGGTAATGTATTCTTCCTTGGATGATTTGAAAGTGAAGACAGAATATTATCTGTCTCATGAAGATGAGAGGGCCCAAATTGCCTGCAATGGATACAGGAAGGTTTTTGAAAAATACAATATGAAGAATTCAATTGCCCAAATTATTAAGATGGCGGAGTAGGGATAGATAATTCTGTATACACTTTACAAATAGTCAGGAAGATTGTGTAGCAACATCAATCATTTCCTGCCATCTTAATACATAACTGTGCTCGTTTAATGTGCGTCGATATCCGTTTTGCGCGATATCGGCGCGTTCTTTTTCGTGTGACAGGTAATATTCGATTTTGCCCATCATATCCTCTATACTTTCAAAATATACGTAATCTTCGCCTGCAACATAGCAATCATCAAAATCAGCCTGATAATTGGTAAGCAAAAATCCGCCGGCACCCATTATTTCAAAACAACGCAATGGAATTCCGCTCGTGATGCTTCGAAGCGAAATATTCAAATTTATTTTGGAATTTCGAAAAACAAAAGGAGCAGTGTCGACGGGATCGATTTTTCCATGCAGAACGCAGTTTTTCATTTTTAAATCCGTGTTATGTGTGTACAAATCATACGCGTACTTTTCCCCGATGGCATTTAAGAATTTGGTACGTTCAATGGCAGTTATCTGTCTGTTGATTATGTATTGCGAGTACAGATATTCACGTGTTTCAACACCTTCGGGATTGGGATCCATGGGAAGTGCCTTATATAAAGAATCAATTATATCGGGAGTCAGCAGCTCTTTGATGAAATTATAGCCGTACACTTTTTGCTGTGCGGACATAATGCCTTCCAGATACCCCTTTGTATAGGAATCCAGATTGGTCATTCTGTTGTAAAATTGATGTTTTTCCGTATAGAGCTGGCCGACGAAAGAAATATCGGTTTTGTTACAATCGGGACTTTTTAAGAATTCTTCAAAACCTTTCATGTTGGTCATTCTTTTGGCATCGCACGCCAAAGGCAGGTAGTATACCGTATTTATTCCATTATTATGGAACTCCAGATATTGCTCTTTATCAAAAAGGAAAATGTAATTGGTCGGGAAAATTATGGTATACGAATAGAGCATGATAAATGGGCAGTCATACACCCAGGAAACATACTTTGTCTGAGTCTTTTTGCATACCAAAGCTATAACAGGGAAAAAGTTAAAAGAAAAGACGATATCGGGATTCTTGTCAGCGATTTTACATTCGAGACGATGCTCGAATTCGTCATTGTGTCTGGCTTCATCAGACGGAAAATCCACATGAATTATTTCATGCCCCATTTCCTTTAGGGCATCTATCGTTTCCAAATATCCGTATCCGTTCCATTCAAGCAGCATTATTTTCATATGTTTTCTCCGTTTCAGACGCTTCTATTATAAAGAATATTGATTTGGATGTCGATATAATAAACGGAGTAATAGGGAGAATCGGACTCGGATATCTATGATAATTTCGCATAATCTTCTAGCAATGAATTCCAACAGAATGTATGGGATAAACACCGGGATAAAGGCCAAGTCAGCAGAAAAGCTTTCATCCGGGTATAGAATTAACCGCGCGGCTGATGATGCTGCGGGGCTTTCTATCTCTGAAAAAATGCGAAGACAGGTTCGCGGACTCCATCAGGCAAAAGAGAATATTCAGGACGGAATTTCATTTTGTAATGTAGCTGAGGGAGCATTGTCTGAAGTAAGCGATATGCTGATTCGTATATCGGAACTTTCGGTAAAAGCTGCCAACGGAACCAATACGGATAAAGACAGAAGCTATATTGACAGCGAAGTTCAGCACATCGGACAGGAAATAGACAGAATTTTTAAGACTACTACCTTCAACGAAAGAGAAATCTGGCCGCCCGTTTTGGAACCCATGGTCGGCGGTACTGCAAATGATTACGGTATGTACAGTGTAAAGGATTCTTCCGGGGAATATTACGGTGGAATAACCTATATGGGACACAGATATTCCTGGACCGATTTGGGAATAGACTGGGATCAGAGCACACATACTTTTACCGAAAACAAGACTTATACCATAGATAGCAGTATTTTGAAAAATGACTCATCGACTACGGTTGATGATTATAACAGTAAAGAATCTACGGCCAAATTTACCATAAGCACTACTAAGGGAATCGATGTTGCCGATGTCCAAAAAAATTATTCCTGGACAGCCGATAATCAGGGAATTCGTATAGATGGTGTTTTAACAGAGGGTGCAGACGGCTCTTTAGAAGGTAATTCAACTTGGGACAAAATGGGCATTACTCCCGGAAGCGAAGTGCCTCAAGGCGAGTATGGCTTTGACTATTACGGAATGCATATATTCTTTGAAGTCGGTGAAACTTTGGATTGGGACGATTTCACGAAAGCCATTAACGATCCTCCCATGCAAATAAATTGGCACAGCAGTAGCGGTGCTACGTCATCTTCTTCAAATGTTACGAACAGCTCTTCCGGGGTTTCTCGCATTATCATTAATAATACTGACCGTGACAATATAGCTAACTCCTATAAAGTAGTTGCCGACGATGACAAAATATATGTTTCAAGTAATGCTTCATCAACGGGCGCCGATAAGGCAAGTTACGGGAAAAAGAGTAGTGAAACGGTATGGACAAATTTGGGAAACAGCGGCCCTGAAGGAAGCGGAAAATATCAGATAGGTTCATGGGGAACCGATGTTAATGCAAATGAAGGGTCAAGTAAAACCGATGCAATAAATAGCGGAGATTCAAACGACGGAAGCAACTATCTTTCTACCAGAGAGGATGCAACGTATTCATTTTCAGCAAATTCGGATTATTTGACTACTGATTCCGGAAACTTGAATTTCAGCTTCAAAATAAAGGACAATCAGTCAAAGACAGAAATCATCGAAGATATTAACAGTATATATTTTGACGTAAAAAAGACATCTTCTCCCACAAAGGTCGTGGCAAACGGAAACGAGAAAATCCATGTTTTAAACAGTTCATCCGAAAATATCAGTTTTTATACGCAGCGTGATGTTATGAACAGAGCCTATGCCGATAATGCGGAAACCATAGACTCTGCCGGAAAAGTCGACGTAGATGCAGACGGCAAATTCAGTATAACTGTTGGCGGATATACAATGAATTCGGCATCCGCAAATTTATCAATCATATCAGGAGAAGCAAGAAGAAACGCAGAATTGGCGTATTCGCGTATGGTGGATGAATATAATACATCAATAGAAAGCGAAAGAAATCGTCTCTGGTTTGATTATTCTAAAAATGCTGATTCTTTATATGACGATATGGATTCTCTGGTATATTACACAGCTGATACTCTTGCG
>JAZUFW010000024.1:0-2689 GCA_045640905.1 Lachnospiraceae bacterium | reverse complement strand
TAAGAAAGTATTGCACCACATCCGGCAATGATATAACCATGCCCATATTTGGGCTGAGTAATCCTGAGATAATAAAAGTAGCTGTGTAACCCGAAAGGGTAGCAGTAAGGGTGTCATGGACGCACCCCGGGACCTACGCGGCGAACCCGCGCGCACCTGATGCTCGGTAATTCAATTACTGATGTAGTTCACACTAACTATTAGTAGGAGAAAAGAATGAAATACACGAAGAAGGTTGCTGTTATTTTATTGGCGGCGCTCTTTTTGATGACTTCCTGCAAAATTAACAATAATAACAGTAAATTCAAAATTGTTACCACCATTTTCCCAATCTATGACTGGACCAAAGAGATTATCGCAGGGGATGAAGACACCGATTTGATTTTGTTAACCGATAACGGTGTTGATATTCATAGTTTTCAGCCTACTACAGAAGATATCATTAATGTTACGACATGCGATGTTTTGATATATGTTGGCGGAGAATCCGATGGATGGATTGAAGATGCCCTTAAAAACAAAGCAAACGAAAACATGGTTGTTATTAATCTGTCGGAAGAACTTAAGGAACACATGGTTTTAGAAGAGACAAAAGAAGGCATGGAAGCTGAGGCAGAAGAAGTGGAAGAGGAAGAGGAAGAGTATGACGAACATATCTTTTTATCTTTGAAAAAAGCCATTTTGTCATGTGATTTGATTACGTCAAAATTATGTTCGGCAGATACCGAAAATACAGCATTATATAAAGATAATTGTTCAAAATATATCGAAAAGTTATCAAAACTTGATACTGATTTTGAGCAGCAAATAACCGATGCTTCAACGAATACACTATTATTTGGAGACAGATTTCCGTTCAGATATTTTACGGAAGATTATTCGTTAGATTACTATGCAGCTTTTAAAGGGTGCTCAAGTGAAACACAGTGTTCATTTGATACGATTACATTTCTGGCCGATAAAGCTGATGAACTTAACTTAGAATACATTTTTGTAATGGAAAATTCCGATGAAAAATTGGCTGAATCCATTATTGATAATACGACTAATAAAAATATGGAAATTTTGAGACTGGATTCCATGCAATGTGTAAATATAAATGATTCAAGTAATATAAAGTCATATGAAGAAGTAATGAAATCCAATATGGATTTGATATTAAAAGCTATTAAGTAAGGAGAAATAGTAATGGAAAACGAGAAGAAATCATTATGGGGATTATTGCCGATGCTGGTATTTCTGGTTCTGTATTTAGGACTTGGAATAACCTTTGAGTACATAATGAAAATAGAAATGGGATTTTACAATATACCCATTATAGTAATTATATTGATAGCTTTGCTTGTTGCCTGTTTTCAGAATAGGAGTATTAACCTTGACGGAAAACTTGATTTGATGGCGCAGGGAATTGGTGATAAGAATATCATTACGATGATTTTGATTTTCATGATGGCCGGAATGTTCGTAGGTGTTGTAGGCAGATCATCGGCAGAAAGTGTTGCATATTTTGTTCTTTCATTTATTCCGGTTAAATTTTCTGTAATTGTACTCTTTATAGTATCTGCGTTTGTTTCCCTGGCTATGGGAAACAGTGTAGGTACCATTACCTTATTGATGCCTATAGGATGTGCCATATCATCAGGCTCAGGTTTTAATATAGCAATCTGTGCCGGTGCCGTAATCGGTGGTGCAATGTTCGGAGATAATTTGTCATTCATTTCCGATACTACCATAGCAGCTTGCAACGGTCAGGGCTGTAAGATGAATGATAAATTCAAAGAAAACTTTAAGATAGCACTTCCTGCAGCAGTTGTTACTGCAATTGTTACCTTTGTCATATCAATGAATACTACTTTGGGCGACAAAGTAATAGGAGAGTATGATTTGGTTCATTGTATTCCTTATATTCTGGTATTGGTTACAGGAGCTTTCGGCGTAAACGTATTCATAGTATTATTGGTGGGAATTCTTTCGGGTTCCGTTATTATGCTTGCAACCGGTGCTTTGGATGTTCCCGGTATTTTGTACGGAATGGGTGACGGAATCACCGGTATGTTTGAAACAACGATGGTTGCTGTATTTGTAGCCGCATTATCCGCATTGATGGCCAAAAACGGTGGATTTAACGCACTTATCGATATTATTCAAAAGATGTTTAAAGGTAAAAAGGGCGGTATGCTCGGTATCGGATTATTGGTAGGCATATTGGATATAGCAACAGCAAATAATACGGTAGCCATTATTATTGCGAACCCCATTGCCAAGAAATTAGCATCTCAAAGATCTATTTCCGCCAGAAAAACGGCATCTTTGCTTGATACATTTTCATGTATATTCCAGGGTATCATTCCGTACGGAGCACAAATGTTGGTAGGATTATCAGTGTGTGAATCCATGGGAATGCCGTTATCCGGAATTAATGTTATGCCATATTTGATGTATCCTTTCTTCCTGCTGATTTCTTCATTAGTATTCATTTTATTCGGCAGAGCAGAAGAAAAGGCTTTGTAAAAATTTGAACTTTAAAGTTGCGGATAGAAAACCAACTCTTCGCAAAACACAAGTTTATCGAATAGTTTTCCTAAGAAATCAAATATACAATAATATATGATAAAAGCCTTTGGTTTACATAAAAATATTATGTCAACTAAGGGCTTTTATATTACCGATAATACTATTCCTGTAATAA
>JAZUFW010000023.1:0-39916 GCA_045640905.1 Lachnospiraceae bacterium | reverse complement strand
TGTATATAAAGGAGCTATTATCGTAACGGAACCGTCAACAGGCAAGATTCTGGCATTAGTCTCTAAACCTGACTTTGACCCTGCTGAAGTTGTTCAGAACTGGGACAGCTATATTTCAGATAACGAAAGCGGCGTTTTGGTTAATCGTGTAACTCAGGGCCTTTATCCTCCGGGGTCGACATTTAAAATTATTACTTCGTTGGAATATATCAGGGAGCATCCTGAAAATTATAACAATTACACATACAATTGTACGGGCTCGATATCAAAGGGCGAAGATAAGATTCAATGTTATCACGGAAGCGTACACGGAAATTTGACGTTTATGAAATCCTTTGCAAAGTCGTGTAACTCATCATATGCAAATATAGGTTTATCGCTTGACAGAGATAAATTCGGTGAAACCTTGGACGGATTATTATTTAATCAAAAACTTCCAACAGAACTGGTTACTATCGAATCGCCCTTAACCGTTAATTGGAAGACGGACGATTCCGACATGATGCAGATATCCATCGGACAGGGATTAAGTTCGATTTCTCCGATTCATTTGAATATGATTACCATGGCAATAGCAAATAATGGTTTGTTGATGGAGCCTTACGTTGTTGACAGGGTTGAAAATACAAAAGGAAATGTCATTAAGCAGTTTAAAAGTGTGCCGTACGGACATTTGATTACGGAAGAAGAAGCCGACGTTTTGAAAGAGATGATGGAGGATGTAGTAATCGAAGGTACCGGTACCAAATTAAAAGATCAGCCGTATATTGCTGCGGGAAAGACAGGTTCTGCAGAATACGGCACTGTTAAAGGTGATTCTCATGCATGGTTTACGGGCTTTGCAAGAGAAGATTCAGAAAAAGAAGAAGCGGATATTTGCGTTACCATTATTATTGAAGGTGCCGGAGCCGGCGGAGAGTATGCTGTTCCGATTGCCAAAAGAATATTTGATGCATATTATGGATTATAAAAAGAAGCCTCTTACGAGGCTTCTTTTAGTATATACCGAGTATCTGTAAATCTTTTCTGGCTATCAAATCAATGAAAGTATTGTTGTCATCCCTTAATAAAGGTCTGGCCATATTTGCCTGATTAATCAAAATAACTTCGGCTTTAACTTCGTTATTTAACAGAACTTTTAATCCAACCATGTGATTAGCCAACCTGTACATAATCGGTGTCAAAATTTCCATGTCGTATTTAACGGAATCTTCAGCCAGTATTTCAATTACCTGGAAAGGATGCTTTGACTGACGATATGTTCTGGCAGAGGTCATGGCTTCATAAACATCAATGATTGAAATAATTCTGGCAAATTTATCAATCTGAACATCGTGAAGTTTGGAAGGATAACCGGAACCGTCATATCTTTCGTGATGCGACAATGTAGCTTTCAAAATATGATCATCCAAAGGCTGGTTTTGTATTAACTGGAAGCCCAAAATGGTATGTGTCTTCATCTGAGCAAATTCAACAGGAGTCAATTTACCGGGTTTCCAAATCAATTCATAGGGTAGTTTTAACTTTCCGATATCATAGAAAAATGCACATTGAACCAAAGTTTCTATGTCTATGGGATCCATACATAACCAAGAACCGAAAACACCCGCAATCAAAGCAGAGTTAAGGCAGTGAGCATATGTCATGTCATCTTCCGTAGGAAGCATGTTGTACAGATAATCAAGAACGGATTCCTTGTTGGGAACACAACTCATAATGTCTTCGTAAATCTGCATGAGTTCATATACCGGAACAGACACTTCAGATTCGACAAAATCATTCATGATTTTTTTGTACAAAGGCATATTCTTATTATATACTTTTTCGAATTCTCTGAAGTTATCGGAAAAACGGATTTTTTCGAAGTATGTGACAGCATAGTCGACATCTTCCATTATCGTAACAAGCATAATATTATAACGGGTTAACTTTTGAATGGTATAATCCGTTACTTTAGTTCCTGCTTTAACGATAACATCGCCGGAAGAATTAGTTACATCTTTGGCAATTTCCATCCCTTCCGTAAGGGCCATGCGGGCAATATCTTTCATATGTGTTTCCCCTCTGTTTTCTATATTTTAAGTATAAATCATTTGTTTTTTATGTCAATATTTTACTTTGGATTTCACACAATATGTGGTATTATCTATAATGTAGGAGCCCAAAATGAAGTATTACAAATATTTGTATGTTTCCAACAGCATCAAAAATGTGAAGAAATTGAAGATTAATCTTAATCTTCGATATGGATTGATGGGCTATTACATTATCGGATTTATGGATTCCTATAAAGAACTTTCTATTATGAAAGCCGCTTTTTTGAAGCTTCCGTTTTATAAAAAGCATCCGCCTGTGATTGTAGGAATAACCAAGGACTTTGATGAAGCTGTTGAAATTATTCAACAAATCACGGAAGAAAGCCTCGAAAGAACCGGGAAAGCGGATATTAAAGATTATTTGATAAAAAGAGCAAAAACAAAAGATTTTACCGTAGATTATGCTTGAGACTATTTTACTTATACTGAAAATAATCGGTATTTGCCTGCTATCCCTTATCGGGCTGGTTTTGTTTTTGGTGCTTCTTGTTATTTTTGTTCCTATCAGATATAACATTTCGGTTGATAAGAAGAATAAAGATAACAATGACTTTAATGTCAAAGCAAAGTTTTCTTTTTTGTTGCATATTTTGAACGGTACCTTCGTTTATCCGTCTAACGGAAATGATATGCTTAAGGTTCGCGTTCTCTTTTTTAAGATATTTCCGCGTTCCGGCGCTCAAAACGATAAAGAACCTATAGAAGATAACAATAAAAAAGAAAAGACCGGTAAATCCAAAAAAATTGATAAGTGGGAAAACGAAGAGAGCGAAGTCGAAGAAGATAACGGATTTTTCGATTCTGCATCAGCTGTTTCCGATATTAAATCCGATTTAACGGAGAATGAAAGTTCTGCCGCATTTGATTCCGAAGAATCATCGGAAGAAGATAATCCTACAATAAAAGGCTTTGTTGATAAACTCGTTGATTTCTTCAAGAATATTAAGTGTAAAGTAAAAAGTATCTATGATAAAATCAAAGATATAATAAAAAATATAAAGTATTATTATGCGGTCGTTACTTCGGATACTTTTGACAGAGCATTTTCTTTGGTAAAAAAGAAGGTTGTATTACTGCTGAAGAAGATATTGCCGCGAAAGATGAAAGGCAAAATTGAATATGCTTCGTCCGAACCGGATAATTTAGCCATGGTTTTCGGAATTTACAGTGTATTTAACGGCTTGTTCAGGAATGATTTGGATTTTAAGCCCGTATATAATGAAGACTATTTTACGGGGAATTTGTTCTTTAAAGGTTATTTCAATATTTTTTCGATTTTGATTATTGCAATAAATGTGTATTTTAACAAAGATGTTAAAAGAGTTCTCAAACTGTTGAAAAAGGAGAAATGATATGGCTGAAAATAATTTGACGAATGTAGTTGATTCTCTGTTAAAGGGAATGAATTCTGTCCTTTCAACCAAAACCGTAGTCGGTGAGCCGACAGTTATAGGAGACACAATTATTATTCCGCTGGTTGATGTCAGTTTCGGCTGTATGGCCGGAGCCAATGCCTCGGATAAGAAAAACGGTGGAGCCGGCGGCTTTTTCGGCAAGGAAACCCCGAATAGTGTTTTGGTCATTAAAAACGGACAGACCAAGTTGGTTAATATCAAGAATCAGAATACTATCAATAAAGTCTTGGATATGGTTCCCGATATTGTTGATAAGATAACAACACCAAAGGAACAGATGGTAGATGATGAAGTTTCAAAGGACATTGCTTTCGGTGAAGAATAAATGGTGAATCCATGGCAACATTTGAGATAGACGAAAAGTCTCAGGAATTTGAAAAAATTCTTGTAGACGGTGACGAAAAAGAACTGAATGAATTGAAAGCCTTTCTGTTTAGAGAGAATATTCGTATCCAGCTTGAGAAGAACAAACTCGAAGAAATGCAGGCTAAGATTTTGGAAGATCGAGAGCGCCTGCGTAACGAGTCCGATGAAATTAACAATCGTATTGTGGTCGAAAGAAAGAGACTTAAGCAGGAAGAAATGTTCTTTGAAAAGAAAATGGACATTTTAAAGAACGGCTTTGAAGCGTTAGAGGCTGACAGACGTGCATTGGAAAAAGCTCGTAATCAGTTTGAAAACGAAAGAGAGATTACTTCGGGTTCAATGAAAAAGTTGAAAAACGAGGAAGTAGCTATTTGCTTGTTTAACGGGGTTAATTCTTATTTGTCATTAAAAAAGAGATATAAGGATTTGCTTAAGATTTTCCATCCCGATAATATGGGAGGAGATCATGAAATGGTTTTGACCATAAATCAGATTTACGAAGAACTTAAGAAGAATTATGAAGGTTCAAAAATAATATAAAAAAGGAATCGCATCAGCGATTCCTTTTTTATAACAAATTAATAAACTTAATAATTAAGCTCTTTCTACAGCGCCTGACTTTAAGCAGTTCGTGCAAACGTGCATTCTCTTGGAAGCACCGTTAACCAAACACTTAACGCTTCTTACATTAGAATGAAAAATTCTGTTGGATCTTCTATGAGAATGGCTTACGTTATTACCGAAATGAACGCCTTTACCACAAATATCACATTTAGCCATAATCGCACCTCCTACCTGTATATAGTAACGCAACAGTGATATATTATCAGATAGATTACGGAAAATCAAGCGTTAATTTAATGTTTTCTTTTTAAAAGTTTATATAGTATAATACATTAGCATGCCTAAGTGCGATTTGTTATTTGCATTATGGCCGGATGCTCTGATTTGTTTGAGGGCATTTATGGCAAATGGAAAGGAGAAATAATGAATACTGTAATGAAATTTAGTAAACAGACCAATATGAATACTCATATGGGCAGCGTTTCCATCAATTCAGATGTTATTGCTCAATATGCCGGTGCTGTTGCAATGGAATGTTTCGGCATAGTAGGTATGGCAGGCTTAAATGTCAAGGACGGACTTATTAAATTACTGAAGCTTGAGGATATCAAAAGAGGCATTATGGTATCGGTTAACAACAATAAACTGGTTATCGGTATGCATATAATAGTTGCATACGGTGTTAATGTTCTTTCCGTATCCGAAAACCTCATAAGTACCGTGAAATATAAAATTGAAGAATTTTCCGGGATTGAGGTTTCTAAAATAAACATCTACGTTGAAGGTGTTAAGGTTATTGATTAGGAGGATTTAAGAAGTGTCTACTTTAGATTTCGATGCTTTAATGCTTTCGAAAATGTTTCTTGCCGGAGCAAAGAATCTGGAAGCAAAAAAAGAATGGATAAATGAATTGAACGTATTCCCTGTTCCCGACGGTGACACAGGAACAAACATGACCATGACCATCATGTCGGCTGCAAAGGATGTAGCAGCTTTGGTATCTACGAATGATATCGATATGATGACTCTTTGTAAGGCTATATCATCAGGCTCGTTAAGAGGTGCCAGAGGTAATTCGGGTGTTATTTTGTCACAGCTTTTGCGTGGTTTTTGCAAGACGGTTCGTGAATCTGATAAGGTTGATGTAAAGTTATTGGCCGAAGCTTCCGTTAAGGCGTGCGAAAGTGCATATAAAGCAGTTATGAAGCCCAAAGAAGGTACCATTTTGACGGTAGCCAAAGGCATGAGTGATAAATGCGTTGAATTAATGAAGGAAGGAGTTACCGATTTAAACGAGTTCATTCCCGCAGTAATTGCTTACGGTGACGAAGTCCTTTCAAAGACACCTGATATGTTACCTGTTTTGAAACAGGCAGGAGTAGTTGATTCGGGCGGTCAGGGCCTTATGGAAGTTATCAGAGGTACTTATGACGGCTTCTTGGGTAAAGAGATTGATTTAACCATTAATAAAGAATCCGCAACTCCGGGAGTTACTTCTTCATTAGGTAAATCAAGTATAGAAGCACAGAAAGACATGGAGATTAAGTTCGGCTATTGTACCGAGTTCATCATCATGCTTAATAAAGCTTTCAATATAAAGACAGAAATGGATTTTAAGGCATTCCTTGAGTCAATAGGTGATTCCATTGTATGTGTTGCCGATGATGACATTGTTAAGGTTCATGTTCATACAAACGATCCCGGACTTGCTATTCAAAAGGCATTAACATACGGACAGCTTTCTAACATGAAGATTGATAACATGAGACTCGAGCATCAGGAGAAGCTCTTTAAGATGTCTGAAGATGCAGAAAAAATTGAGGAAATCAAGGAAAAACCCATGATGGAACATAAGGATGTTGCATTTGTGGCTGTTTCTGTCGGTGAGGGAATCAATGAGATATTCAAATCTTTGGGTGTAGACTGCATTATCGAAGGCGGTCAGACCATGAATCCCAGCACGGAAGATATTATCAATGCCATAGACAGAGTAAATGCGGATACCATATTCGTGTTACCGAATAACAAGAACATTATTATGGCGGCCAACCAGGCACAGAGCATGGTTGAAGACAAAGAGATAATAGTTATTCCCACCAAGAATATTCCGCAGGGCATTACAGCAGTAATTAACTATGTTCCCGGAATGAATCCTGCAGATAATGCAGCAACCATGCAGTGTGAAATCCAAAACGTTATTACCGGTGAAGTAACATATGCGGTGAGAGATACACAGATTGACGGTAAGGATATTCATCTTGGCGACTATATGGGCATTGGTGACAAGGGCATTGTTTCCGTTACGGCTTCGGAACTTGAAACAACCAAGCTTTTGATCGATAACATTATGGCGCATGATTGCGAAGTATTGAGCATTTACTACGGAAAAGATGTCAAGGAAAATGATGCTCAGGAATTATCATCATATGTGGAAGAAAAGTATCCTAACTGTGAAGTTGATTTGGAGTATGGCGGACAACCTATTTACTCATATATTATTTCCGGTGAATAATGAAAATTTTTGATGATATCAAGACAATTAAAGGTATTGGAGATAAAACAGCCCGGCTTTTTAATAAGCTGGGCGTTTTTGACGTGGAAAATCTGATTCATTTTTATCCGCGTTCATATGTAAAATACGAGGAATGTATTAAATCTTCGGAGTGCGAAAACGGTGTTCCCGCCGCATTTTTACTAACTGTTATCAATTCGCCGACACTAAAAAATGTCAGAGGATTATCCATTTTGAATGCTTTGACTTCTGACGGTGAAAATAAAGTGGCAATTACTTTTTTTAATTCGCCGTATCTAAAAAGCAAACTGATTAAAGGAGCAAAATTTGTTTTTTACGGCAAAATGACAGCAAAAGATGATGCCTATTTAATGGAGCAGCCTAAGGTATTTACGCTCTTTGAATATGAGAATCTTCGCGGTGTGCTTAATCCTGTATATCCATTGACTAAAGGTCTTTCCAATAATCAGATTTCAAAAACCGTAAAAGAACTGTATGAAAACGGTTATTTTGATTTTTATCAAGAGTATCTGCCCAAGAAGGTAATTGAACGATTCGGATTAATCTGTGAAAAGGATGCTCTGTACAGAATGCATTTTCCCAATGATTTTGACGATTTCATGCAAGCCAGAAAACGACTTGTGTTCGATGAACTTTTCCTGTTTTTATATATTTTAAGACGCGAAAATGATATTAACACCATAGAAAAAAGCGATTTTCCTTTGATAGAGACTTCTGATGCCAAAAGGCTCATTGAAAGACTTCCGTATAATTTGACTAACGCTCAAAAACGTGTGTTTGACGAAATTACGTCGGATATGACAGGCGGATATTCCATGAACCGAATGATTCAGGGAGATGTAGGAAGCGGCAAAACGATTGTGGCTTTTTTGTCATTGCTTTTGTGCGTGTCAAATAATTATCAGGGAGCCATGATGGCACCTACGGAAATACTTGCAAAACAGCATTTTGAAAATCTTTCGAAAATGATTTCGGAGTATGATCTGCCGATTAAAGCAGATCTATTGACAGGGTCAACTTCCGCAAAAGAAAAGAAGCGTATATATGAGGATGTCGAATCCGGAAAAACGAATGTGCTTATAGGAACGCATGCGCTTATTTTTGACAAAGTTGTGTTAAAAAATTTGGCTCTTGTTATTACTGACGAGCAACACAGATTCGGAGTTAAGCAGCGAGAAAACCTGACGTTAAAGGGAAAGAGACCTCATGTCCTTGTTATGTCTGCGACACCGATTCCACGTTCGCTGTCAATGGTTTTGTACGGTGATATGCATTTATCTGTTCTTGATGAAAAGCCTCAAAACAGAACGCCTATCAAAAATTGTGTTGTTAATACAACGTACAGAAAGAAGGCTTATGAGTTTATAACAAAAGAAGTAAACAACCATCATCAGGTCTATGTGATTTGTCCGATGGTTAATGAATCCGACGGTTTGCCGGGGGTGTGCAATGTTACGGATTATTCTTCATATTTAAAAGAAGTTTTGCCTCCTTTCATCAGAGTGGATGTTTTACACGGTAAAATGAAGAATGATGAAAAGTCCAGAATCATGAATGAGTTTGCCAAGGGGAATATTGATGTTTTGGTATCTACTACCGTTATCGAAGTTGGTATTGATGTTCCGAATGCAACAGTGATAATGATTGAAAATGCGGAAAGATTCGGCCTTTCTACGTTGCATCAGTTGCGCGGTCGTGTCGGTAGATCCGATTTGACTTCCTATGCCATATTTATCAACGGTAATCCAAAGAATCCTAATAATAAGAGACTGGAAATTCTGAATAACAGTAATGACGGTTTCTTTATTGCGAATGAAGATTTGCGCCTTCGAGGGGCGGGGGATGTGTTCGGAATCAGGCAAAGCGGGCATTTGGATTTTGAACTTGCCGATATTTACGAAGATTCCGACATGATTATGGAAATCAATGATTTTCTATCAAATGCATCGGTAGAAGATATGTTTGAAAATGACGAATCCAAATTTTATTTTGACTCGTACGTGAACGAGAATATTCACAAATTTATTGACTTTAAGACAATCTAAAAGTAAGATAATGTTGTATGCCTATGTAGATAACACTACATGTTGTGCTTTTTCATACAATATTGAAAATTTGAATTCGCAACTATCTGACTCGGGGGACGATAATGAAAATTGCTGTTGTAACAGACTCAAACAGTTGTATAACTCAAAAACAGGCAAAAGAAATGGGAGTTTTTGCTATTCCCATGCCTTTTATGATTGACGGAGAAGAGTTTTTTGAAGATATAAATATTACGCAGGAAGGTTTTTTCGAAAAAATTGAAAACGGTGCTAATGTTGTTACCAGCCAACCTTCGCCGGAAACAGTCATGAATCTGTGGGATAATATTTTGAAGGAATATGATCAGATTGTTCATATTCCCATGAGCTCAGGTCTTTCCGGCGCCTGTCAGACTGCCAATATGCTGGCCGAAGATTATGACGGAAAAGTATTTGTAGTTGATAATCAGCGTATTTGTCCGACTTTGAGAGACTCTGTATGGGATGCACTTAATCTTATTAACAAAGGTTATGACGGAGCTCAAATAAAAAAGATTCTTGAAGAAAACAGAGCGCAGTCGACCATTTATATTATGGTCGGCACTTTGGATTACTTAAAGAAGGGTGGCAGAATCACACCGGCTGTTGCAGCCATTGGATCCATTTTAAAGATTAAGCCTGTTTTGTCCATTCATGGCGATAAGCTCGATGCATTCGGTATGGCCAGAACCGTTAACAGCGGTAAACAGACTATGATGAATGCCGTGAAGCATGATTTGGAGAACTTATTACATAACGTTAATCCTGATGATTATTACGTTGCTGTAGCGTATACAAAGGATAATACCGATGCGCTGAAGTTCAAGGAAGATTTAAAGGAAATGTTCCCGAATACTGAGATCAGTGTTGATCCGCTTTCGTTAAGTGTTGCCTGTCACATCGGTCCTTCGGCTTTGGCAATAGCAGTTTCCGAAAAAATTAAGTAGGTGTTTTATGGGTAAAGAATCAAATTATGATGCAAGTTCCATAACGGTTCTTGAAGGACTGGAGGCTGTTCGAAGAAGACCCGGTATGTATATCGGTTCTGTTTCAACCAAAGGTCTTAATCATTTGATATATGAAATTGTGGACAATTCCGTTGACGAACATTTGGCGGGATATTGTTCCGAAATATGGGTTACTTTGGAAAAGGATGGCTCTGCGACCGTTGAAGATAACGGAAGAGGTATCCCTGTCGGAATGCATGAAAAGGGTATTTCTGCCGAGAGACTTGTTTTCACTACGCTGCATGCCGGCGGTAAATTTGACGACAGTGCATATAAAACATCCGGCGGCTTACACGGTGTAGGTTCTTCGGTTGTTAATGCTTTATCCACCAGATTAACTGTCTGGGTTAAATCAGGCGGACTTCTATACGAAGATAAGTATGAAAGAGGTATTCCCGTAGTTGACCTTGTTAAGGGAGAACTTCAAAGCATCGGCAAAGCGCGCGGAACGGGAACAAAGATTAATTTTCTGCCTGATGATACCATTTTTGATAAGACCAGGTTCAAAGAAGATGAGGTTATGTCGAGACTTCATGAAACGGCATATTTGAATCCTTCTTTGACTATTCATTTTAAAGATGATCGAAAGGACGATCCTGTTGTAATCGATTATCATGAACCGGACGGTATAGTAGGCTTTATTGTTGATATGAACAAGAATACCGAAAACGTGTCCGATGTTATTTATTTTAAAGGTGAAAGTGAAGGCATCAGTGTCGAATGTGCTTTTCAGTACATTAATGAGTTTCATGAAAATGTTCTGGGCTTTTGCAATAATATCTATAACGCTGAAGGCGGTACTCACTTAACCGGTTTTAAGAGTGCATTTACTAATGTTATCAATAATTACGCCAGAGAACTTAACATCTTAAAGGAAAAGGATGTTAATTTTACCGGTGCAGATGTCCGTAACGGTATGACAGCCGTAGTTTCGATTAAGCATCCCGATCCCAGATTTGAAGGTCAGACAAAGACCAAACTTGATAATCAGGACGCAGCAAAGGTTGTTTCCAAAGTTACAACAGATGAAATAACTCGATTCTTTGACAGAAACTTGGAAACATTAAAATCCATAATAGGATATGCGGAAAAAGCTGCCAAAATAAGAAAAACGGAAGAAAAAGCCAAAACAAATATGCTTACGAAGCAAAAGTTTTCTTTTGACTCCAACGGCAAATTGGCAAACTGCGAATCAAAAGATGCTTCCAAATGCGAAATATTTATTGTCGAAGGTGATTCCGCAGGCGGTTCCGCAAAAACAGCCAGAAACAGAATGTATCAGGCCATTTTACCGATAAGAGGTAAAATATTGAATGTTGAGAAAGCCTCTATTGATAAGGTTTTGGCGAATGCCGAAATCAAAACCATGATAAATGCTTTCGGGTGCGGTTTTTCCGAAGGATATGGTAATGATTTTGATATAACAAAGCTTAGATACAATAAAATTATTATTATGGCGGATGCCGATGTCGACGGTGAACATATTGCGACATTGCTGCTTACTTTGTTTTACAGGTTTATGCCGGAACTTATCTACGAAGGACATATATTTATAGCGATGCCTCCTTTGTATAAAGCAATACCTCAAAAGGGCGAAGAAGAATATCTGTATGATGATAAAGCTCTGACGGAATATCGTAAAACTCATAAGGGTCCGTTTACTCTTCAAAGATATAAAGGTCTTGGAGAAATGGATGCCGAACAGCTTTGGGAAACCACATTGGATCCGGCCCGCAGAATTTTGAAACAGGTGGAAATTGAGGATGCCAGAATGGCATCGGAAGTTACTGAACTTTTGATGGGAACCGAAGTTCCGCCCAGAAAAACCTTTATTTACGACCATGCTAACGAAGCCGAATTAGACGTTTAATTATGAAGAAAAACAGTGAAGAATTTGTAGAAAATATAATAAAGACCGAATATTCGGAGGTTATGCAAAAATCCTTTATTGATTACGCCATGAGTGTAATTGTATCGAGAGCACTTCCGGATGCCAGAGACGGCCTTAAGCCTGTTCAGAGACGTGTATTGTATGATATGCATGAACTCGGTATTAAGTTTGATAAGCCGTACAGAAAGAGCGCGAGAATAGTCGGCGATACCATGGGTAAATATCATCCTCACGGTGACTCGTCTATTTATGAATCCTTGGTTGTTATGAGCCAGGATTTCAAAAAATCACTTCCGTTGGTTGACGGTCACGGAAACTTTGGCAATATCGAAGGTGACGGAGCAGCTGCCATGCGATATACCGAAGCACGTCTGCAGGAGATTACTCAGAAAGCCTTTTTGGCAGATCTTGATAAAGATGTAATCGATTTTATTCCCAACTATGATGAAACGGAAAATGAACCCTCTGTTTTACCTTGCAGATTTCCCAATCTATTGGTAAACGGATCGGACGGTATAGCTGTAGGTATGGCTACATCAATTCCTCCGCATAATCTCGGTGAGGTTATTGATGCCGTTAAAGCATATATGATGGATGATCAAATCAGCGTTGCATCATTAATGAGATATATCAAAGGACCCGATTTTCCTACGGGTGGCATAGTAACCAATAAAGATGAATTACTTGAGATATATGAAACCGGTTCGGGCAAAATCAAGATTCGAGGTAAAGTAGACATTGAACCTGTTAAAGGCGGAAAAACAAATGTAGTAATTACCGAGATTCCTTATCCCATGATCGGTGCAAACATTGCGAAGTTTCTTTCCGATATTGCAGCTTTGGCAGAAAGCAAAAAGACACAGGATATCGTAGATATTACCAATCAGTCGTCAAAAGAAGGCATCAGAATTGTTATCGAACTTCGTAAAGATGCGGATGTTGATAATTTTGTAAATCTTTTATATAAGAAAACACGTCTGGAAGACACTTTCGGCGTAAATATGTTGGCAATCTATAACGGAAGACCGGAGGTTATGTCACTAAAACAGATATTGGCCGCCAATGTTGATTTTCAGTTTGAGATTGCTAAGAGAAAATATACAACACTCCTTCAAAAGGAACTTGAAAAGAAAGAAATTCAGGAAGGTTTGATTAAGGCCTGCAATGTTATTGACCTGATTATTGAAATTCTGCGCGGTTCCAAAGACAGGGCGATGGCAAAAGACTGCCTGGTTAACGGAAATACTTTGGGAATTAATTTTAAATCCAAAGAGTCGAAAATTATGGCTTCACAGCTTAACTTTACCGAGAAACAGGCCAATGCCATATTGGAGATGCGCTTATATAAATTAATCGGTCTTGAATTGGAAGCTTTGATTAATGATCATGAAGAGACACTTTCCAATATTTTCAAGTATGAAGATATTTTGGACAGGCGTGACTCCATGGCTACCGTCATCATGAATGAACTTGATGAATTAAAAGCTGCTTTTGCGCAAAAGAGAAAGACCGTTATAGATAACATAGAAGAAGCTCAGTTCGTAGAAAAAGCTGTTGAAGAAATGGACGTTATGTTTGTAATGGACAGATTCGGATACGCCAAAACAATTGATATGAGCACATACGAACGTAATAAGGAAACTGTTATTGCGGAAAATAAATATATAGTTAACTGCAAAAACACCGGACGTATCTGCATATTTACAAATGTCGGAAACATGCATTCCATCAAAGTTCTGGATATCCCGTTCGGAAAACTTCGAGATAAGGGTGTTCCTATCGACAATATCAGTAATTATAATACCGAAAAGGAATTTGTTATTGCCTGTGAATCACAAAGCAGACTTAATCTCTACAGGCTGATATTCGTTACCAAGCAGGCAAATCTAAAGATTGTTGACGGCGGCGAATTTGATGTTACCAGAAAAACCATTGCCGCTACAAATCTTCAGGATGGCGATGAAGTGGTGTCTGTAAGTGCTTTGCTTAATCAAAAGCAGATTGTATTAAAGACCAAGGACGGTTATTTTACCAGATTTGATGTCGAAGAAATACCTGAAAAGAAAAAGACGGCTGTTGGTGTCCGCGGCATGAAACTCCAACCCAAAGATGAGGTTGAGGATGTATTCTATACCGTGGCTAACGGAGAAAATGAAGTAGTAATTAATGAAAAGAAGTTTGATTTGTATAAAGTTAAACTGTCAAAGAGAGATACCAAAGGAACTAAGATAAGGTTGTAAAACATGAGAGTAATAGCCGGAACATGCAGGTCCATGCCGTTAAAGGCTCCATACGGTTTAAATACCAGACCTACACAGGACAAAACAAAAGAAACACTTTTCAACTGTTTGCAGGCATATATTCCGGAAGGAATATTTATCGATTTGTTTGCAGGTAGCGGAAGTATCGGAATAGAAGCCTTATCAAGGGGCGCCAAGCATGCTTATTTTGTTGAAAACAATAAAGAAGCCATTTCCGTGATTAATGAAAACCTTACCTTTACAAAGCTTTCGGATAAGGCAACGGTTTTAAGGAATGACTGTGTTGCAGCTCTGTCACTGATTAATGAAAAAGAGGCAGATGTCATTTTCATGGATCCTCCGTATGACGGCGGATTTGAAGAAGCAGTGTTTGCAGCCTTAAAGAATAAATCCTTTGTTACAAAAGATACAATCATTGTTTTGGAAGCTTCAAACGAATATGATTTTTCTTTTGAAGGATTTACAGAATTTAAAATAAAGAAATATAAGAATAATAAACATATATTCTATAGGAGGAGCGATGAATAAAGCTATATATCCCGGATCTTTCGATCCCGTTACATTTGGTCATATAGATGTTATAAAAAGAGCCTCTAAAATGTTTGACAAACTGGTTGTCAGTGTATTGAATAACAAAAATAAAAGTCCGTTGTTTTCGGTAGATGAACGTGTTAAAATACTCAAGGAAGCCTTAAAGGATGTGCCTAACGTTGAAATCGATTCATTCGAGGGACTGTTGGTAGACTATTGCAAATCAAAAGATGTGCATATAGTTATCAGAGGCTTAAGGGCTATTACAGATTTTGAATACGAATTGCAGAATGCGCAGACAAATGCGAAACTGTCAAACGGGGATGTTGATACCGTATTTTTGACGACATCTTTGGAATATGCTTATTTAAGTTCAAGCGCAGTAAAGGAAATTGCATATTTCGGTGGTGATGTTTCGATGTGCGTTCCTGAGTTCGTTGAGAAACTCGTCAGAGAGAAGTATAAAAACAAGTAGTGGGGGAACCATGAGCAGTAGAATTGAACAGTTAATTGATGAAATAGAAGATTATATTGACAATTGTAAGTATCAGCCATTGTCTAATACAAAGATTATTGTCAATAAAGAAGAGATTGATGAATTGATACGTGAACTTCGGACCAAAACACCCGAAGAATTGAAGAAGTATCAAAAAGTTGTCAGCAATCAACAGGCTATCTTGAATGATGCGAAGGAAAAAGCCAAGGCTTTGATTGATGATGCTGCTGTTCGTACGAACGAAATGCTTTCTCAGAATGCGATAATGCAACAGGCATATGCGCAGGCTGATGAAGTTGTTAAGAGCGCATATCAGCAGGCACAGGATATTTTATCTGCCGCAACTAATGAGGCAAATGCAGTCAGAACCGCAGCTGTTGATTACATGGATAATATGTTGGCTTCATATGAAAATTTGGTTAATTCAACCATGCGTGTTACTCAGTCAAATTATGAAAGCTTTTATTCACAGCTCAGTCAGTTCAGCGATATCGTTTTATCAAACAGAATGGAATTGAAGCCGCCGACACTGGACACGAGTGATATTCCGGTTGACTATATCAATAATATTGAAGAAACCGGAGAAATTAATGCGCCAAATATTGATTCGGCTATTCCCCAGGTAAACAACATTGCCGGAACTTCAGAAGATACCGGTGATTTAAAACTTGACTTGTTATCATAGTATTGCACCGGTTTAAGCCGGTGCATTCTTCTTGTTGGAGGGCTTTTTTATTTTGGTTATTGTATTGGATCCGGGCCACGGCGGCGAAGAAGACGGTGGAACATTCGGCAAATATATAGAAAAGAATATGAATCTTCAGGTCGCTTACGCAATGAAAGACCGACTTGAAAAGTACGACGGCGTAACCGTAGTATTAACTCGATATGACGATTCTACGCTTTCATTAAAAGATCGACAAAATATTGCTAAAGCCAATAATGCGGATTATTTTTTCGCTCTTCATTTTAATTTATCGGTAGGTCATGATATATACGGTTCGGAGGTATGGATTCCTTCGACCAATTCTTTATATAAGAAAATGTATCCGGTCGCATCTGAGGTTATGAAATCCTTTGATTCCATGGGATTGTTTAATCGCGGAATCAAAACCAAGATAGGTAATCACGGCGACTATTACGGCGTTATCAGAATCGGTACGGAATATGGTATTCCCAGTGCAATTATTGAACATTGCCACATGGATAACCAACGTGATACCGAGTTCATTCCTGCCAATCAAAATGAAGCACTTAAAGCAGCCTGTGTTACATTCGGAATGAAGGATGCAGATGCTGTTGCCAGAGCTTTGAACCTTTCGTCAACAATACTCGGAATAGATAATTCGCAATATGTTCCCGAAAAATCAAATGTTAAAGCATCGATAATTAGGCCGGATGAATCAGAACCGAATGTTAATGAAATTTCTGTTTTAGCAACCGATTCTGCCAATTCGACTGTGACTTTACACATGAAAGCACAGGATAAAGACAGTTTTATTTTATATTACAGATATTCACTTGACGGCGGAGTCACATTTTCGCCTTTGTATGATTGGCCCAGAACAGCATGGAACAAATCGGTTCCGGAATATGATATTCAGATTAAGGTGCCTCAAAACAGACAACTTGATATTATAACTTTGGCTTATAACAGTTTTGATAAATTTACTGTATCCAACAATGTTAATTGCGCCGTTATGCCGGTTGCATATGCCAACGAACCTGAAGCTGCAGTGCCGGTCGTTGAAGAAAAACAAATTTTCGAGACAGTTACTTATGATATAAAACCTGAAAACGGAAACAAAACATTTGAAAACGGACCGCTAATTATGTCGTTTTTGACAGGTGCGTTAATTCTTTTATTTGTTTTACTTATATTCGGTAAAAAGTTTAGAAAGATGATACGGAGAAAATAAATTGTTTAAAAAGAATATTAAAGGAACATTCGGATATTTAAAAAGAAAAAGAAATCGTGTCATAGTTGTGACTATTCTTTATTTTGTTATTTCCATAGCGATTATTCTGATTGGTTATTTTTCAACAGGAACGAAACGTAATCTGTTTACCGTGGTTGGCGTTCTTGGGTGCCTCCCTGCATGCAAAAGTATGGTAAACATGATTATGCTTTTAAGAGCAAAGGGGTGCTCTGATGAAGCGCACCGGGAGATAAGCAAAGAAGATGTTAAGGAAATAACAATGTATGATATGTATTTTACTTCCTACAAGCATAATTTTGCTGTTTCCAATATGGTTATTTGCAAGAACGCAATTATAGCTTTCTATGAAGATTCGAAATTTATCGAAAAGGAATTTATTGATCATATTACTACAATGTTATCAAACGGCGGACATAAGAATATTACGATAAGCACTGTAAATGATATTAAAAAATATTCGGATATGCTTTCAAATGTTAATGCGTCTTATGACGAGAACAATGCATCTTCAAGCGATGAAATCGCTGTTATTTTATACCAGATTTCCCTTTAATTTATGAAAGAATTTGTTATTAATTCAAACGAAGCCAATCAAAGATTTTCTAAGTATTTGGCTAAATTAATGCCGAATGCACAAACTTCTTTTATATATAAAATGCTTCGCAAGAAAAATATTAAACTGAATGACAAAAAAGCCGAAGGAAATGAAATCCTTTCGGTTGGCGATGTTGTCAAAGTGTTTTTCTCGGATGAAACTTTTGACGGATTTTCGGGGAATGTTGATTCGGAAATTGTTGAATATACTAAAGCTTATGAAACATTAAAAGGTATAAAAGTCATTTACGAAGATAAGGATGTCGTTATTTTCGACAAACCTTCAAATGTCTTGTCGCAAAAAGCGAAAGAAGCGGATATTTCAATAAATGAATATCTGACAGGTTATCTTTTGGCAAAAAAAGAAATTTCGACGGAATCGTTAAGAACATTTAAGCCTTCTGTTGTTAACAGACTTGATCGTAATACCAAAGGACTTATTATCGGCGCGAAAACTTTGTTTGCAAAACAGGAACTTTCTTATCTGATTAAAGAACGTAAAATTGATAAATATTACAAAGCCTATGTTGTAGGAAGACTTGATAAAGAATTAATGCTGGAAGGGTTCCTTGTTAAGGATGAAGACAGTAATACGGTTCGTGTTTATGATGCAGAACCAAAAGAAAAAGCTTATCGAATTAAGACTTTTGTCAAACCTTTAGCTTATGAAGAAGGTATTTCCGAAACGGAAGTCAAATTGATTACCGGAAAAAGTCATCAGATAAGAGCACATTTGTCTCATGCCGGTTTTCCTATTTTGGGCGATACCAAATACGGCAATCAAACAGTAAATAAAGAAAAACATGTTTTTGAACAGAAACTTATTTCTTATAAGTTGATATTTCCCGACGATATTAAAATTGACTCACTTAAGGGCAAAACGATTACACTCTCATGAGTACATTTAAAACAAGAGGACTTAGAGGCTCGTACCTCGAAGATCTGATTAATAACACAAATGAAAAATATAAAGAAATGGGACTGGGAGTAGTGCAAAAGATTCCCACACCAATTACGCCCATTAAGATTAATCCTAAAGGCAAGCAGATTACATTGGCATATTTTGATCAGAAAAGTACAGTCGATTATATCGGGGCTGTTCAAGGGTATCCTGTATGCTTTGACGCCAAAGAATGTAAAGAAGACAGATTTCCGCTTGCCAATATTCATGAGCATCAGGTTGATTTTATGGAGCATTTTGAAAAACAGGGCGGAATATCGTTCTTTTTGATATTCTTTTCACAAAGAGATGTTCTGTATTATCTGCCTTTCGAACTGTTTAAGTTTTTCTGGGACAGAGCCAAAGAAGAAAACGGAAGAAAGAGCTTCAATTTTGAAGAACTTAATCCGGATTATATATTGAAAATGAATGAAGGTGTATTTGTTCCTTATCTTGAAGGAATTAAAAAAGATGTTGAGGAACGTGATGCCACGGAAACAAAAAGTTGACAGGTATAATTTATCATGCTACCATATTAGCGAATTATCACGTTACCATACTAAAGTAAAGAGGTTATGCAATTTATGAACAGAAACAACTTGCTTCATACACCGGAAGGTTTAAGAGACCTTTACGGAGATGAATATTTAAAGAAACTTGAACTGGAAAGCACTATCGGAAAAGTATTTGAAAAAGAGCAGTATCAGAAGATTCAGACACCGACCTTCGAGTACATTGATATTTTTTCAAATGAAATAGGAATGACTCCGTCAAACGAATTGTACAAATTTACGGACAATGACGGTAATACTATAGTATTGCGTCCTGATTTTACACCTTCCATTGCCAGATGTGCGTCAAAGTATTTTAAAAATGAAACAGGACCTATCAGATTCAGCTACTTGGGAAATACTTTTTCCAACACTTCTTCTTTACAGGGCAAACTTAAAGAAGTAACCCAAATGGGTGCCGAACTTATAAACGATCCTTCCGTTAATGCCGACGCCGAAATGATTAAGTTAATTGTTAATTTACTTAAGGAAGCAGGCTTAAAAGAATTTCAGATATCCATAGGAAATGTTGAGTTCTATAAAGGTATATGTGCCGAGTTTGGTCTTTCGAAGGAAATTGAAGAGAATTTGCGTGATTTTATTTCTCAAAAGAATATTTTCGCAGCAAAGAACTATTTGACTTCGTTGAATTTTGATGAAACCGTTATTGATAAGCTGATATCGGTAACTGATTATTTCGGCTCTTATGAAGTCCTAAAAGAAGCTTACGCAAATACCGATAATGAATGCTCAAAACATGCGATAGACAGACTGCTCAGTTTATATGAAATATTAAAAAATGAAAACATACTTGATTATGTAACATTTGATTTGGGACTTTTGTCTAAGTACAATTACTATACGGGCGTGGTTTTCCGCGCTTATACTTACGGTATTGGTGATGCCATAGTTAAGGGCGGAAGATATGATAATCTTCTTGGTTATTTTGGAAAAGAAGCTGCTGCCATCGGCTTTTGTATTGTAATAGATGATTTGCTTTCGGCATGCACCAAGGAAGAAAAAAATCCGTGCCGCAAAGAGGACAGATATTTAACTTTTGCATTGGGTAAAGGTCGTTTGGCTAGCAAAACCATGGATTTGCTTGAACAACTCGGCATCAAATGCGAAGAGATGAAAGATAAGGACACAAGAAAACTTATTTTCGTCAATGAAGAATATAAATTAAGATTTTTCCTTGCAAAGGGACCCGATGTTCCGACTTATGTTGAATATGGCGCTGCCGATATAGGCGTAGTCGGAAAGGATACTATCGTCGAAGAGAACAGAGATGTTTTTGAGGTTCTTGATTTGGGATTCGGAAAATGCAGAATGTGTGTATGCGGAAGAAGCGAAAACCTCGATCTTTTGGGAAGCGGTAAAAGAATAAGAGTCGCTTCGAAGTATCCTCGTATCGCAAAGGATTATTTTTACAATACTCTGCATCAAACGGTAGATATCATTAAGCTGAACGGTTCAGTTGAACTGGGACCCATTGTTGAACTTTCTGATGTTATTGTTGATATTGTTGAGACGGGGTCTACGTTAAAAGAGAACGGTTTGTGTGTGTTAAAAGAGATTATGCCGTTATCTGCCAGAATGATAGTTAATCCTGTTTCAATGCAGATGGAATCAAAGAAAATCAAAGAGCTTATTTTGAAATTGAAAGCTTTATGTGAGGAGTCATAAATGAGAATTGTAAAGTTAACAAAAGAAACACAAAAAAATATATTGGAAGATTTGGTAAAAAGAAGTCCTAATTCTTATGGCAAATTCGAAAGTGCCGTTAACGAAATTATTAATGATGTTCGTACCAATAAAGATGAAGCTGTTTTTCGCCTGACGCAGAAATTTGATGGCTTTAATCTTAATGCCGATAACATTAAAGTAACGGAAGAAGAGATTGAAGAAGCCTTTAACAGTCTTGATCCCGAACTTGTTTCCGTAATGAAACATTCGGCTCAAAACATCAGGGAATTTCATGAAAAACAATTAAGACAGAGTTGGATTATCACCAAAGATGACGGCTCCGTGCTCGGACAGAAGATTACACCCATAGAAGTATCCGGTGTATACGTTCCCGGCGGAAAAGCAGCATATCCCAGTTCGGTTTTGATGAATGTAATTCCCGCAAAAGTAGCAGGAGTCAGTCGCATAATAATGACTACACCTCCAAACAAAGAAGGTAAAATAAATCCCGGAACATTGGTTGCTGCCAAAATCGCGGGAGTTGACGAAATATATAAAGTCGGTGGTGCTCAGGCAATAGCAGCCATGGCCTTTGGAACCGAATCCATACCCAAGGTCAGCAAAATAACAGGCCCGGGCAATATCTTTGTTGCTTTGGCTAAAAAGGCCTGCTTCGGTTTCGTATCAATTGATTCAATAGCAGGACCTTCGGAAATTCTTGTTATGGCCGATGAAACAGCCAATCCGAAGTATGTAGCTGCCGATTTGCTTTCGCAGG
This sequence comes from Lachnospiraceae bacterium, assembly GCA_045640905.1. GTDB lineage: Bacteria > Bacillota > Clostridia > Lachnospirales > Lachnospiraceae > JAILLW01. The sequence goes on along the minus strand of JAZUFW010000023.1, from coordinate 18,204 downwards.
CCGAACATGATGAAATGGCTTCAGCTATTTTGGTTACAACTTCACAGGAACTGGCTGAAAAAGTTTCGTATGAAGTTGATGAATTTGTTAAAATACTTTCAAGAAAAGATATTATTGTAAAATCGCTTGAAAATTACGGATATATCCTTTTGGCGGACAGCAAAGAAGACGCAATTATGTGTGTTAACGAAATAGCTTCCGAACACTTGGAAATCTTAACCAAGAATCCTTATGAGGATATGACCAAGATAAAGAATGCCGGTGCTATATTCCTTGGAGAATATTCTTCGGAACCTTTAGGTGATTATTTCGCAGGCCCCAATCATATTTTACCGACTAACGGAACTGCCAAATTCTTCTCACCTTTAAGTGTTGATGATTTTATTAAAAAGACCAGCATTATCAATTATTCGTATAAGGCGCTTGAAAATGTTCATAATGAAATCGAATATTTTGCAAAAGCAGAAGGCTTTACGGCTCATGCCAATTCGATTTCGGTTAGATTTGAAAAGTAGGAGAATACTATGAGAGAAGCAACAGTAACAAGAAAAACCAAAGAAACGGATATTTCCTGCTATATCAATTTGGACGGATCCGGCAAAGCAAATATTTCAACCGGAATCGGATTCTTTGATCACATGCTTGAGGGCTTTACCAGACACGGCTTTTTTGATTTGAATATGAGTATTAAAGGCGATCTGAATGTAGATGCTCATCACTCGGTAGAGGATGCCGGAATAGTTCTGGGAACTGCTATCAAAGAAGCTTTGGGTGATAAAAAGGGAATCATGAGATACGGTTCGACTTTTATTCCCATGGATGATTCATTGTGCTTATGTGCAATTGATTTAAGCGGCAGACCTTATCTTGTTTTTGATGCTGATTTTACAGTAGAAAAGGTCGGATATCTGGATACCGAACTTGTTAAAGAATTTTTCTATGCAGTCAGTTATTCAGCCGGTATGAATCTGCACATTAAAATGATGTACGGAGATAACAATCATCACATGATAGAAGCTATGTTTAAGTCTTTTGCCAGAGCTTTGGATGAAGCCACATTAAAAGACCCCAGATCAAATGATGTATTAAGCACGAAAGGTACTTTATAATGAATAATCAAAAGAAATTTATTCCTTGTATTTATTTAAAAAATCAAAATGCTGTTTCAGGTTTTTCCGATGATTCGTTGGTTAGCGCCAATCCTGCGGAACTTGCTTTTGAGTATTTTTCGAACGGTGCGGATGAACTTATTGTTTACGACCTTTCTTATGATGATGCGTCACATGATGCAGCTATTGATACCATTAAAGAAATCTGTTCCATGGCGCAGATGAATGTATATGGTGCCGGCAATATTAAAAGAATGGAAGATGTCAAAAAGCTTCTTTATGCAGGATGCTCTGCCGTAGCTTTAAATTATTCCAAAGAGGGAAATGTTGAATTAACGAAAGAAGTTTCTTTAAAATTCGGTAAAGAAAAAATCTATGCATGTGTTAAGTGTGCAGATGAAATATCTAATAATCTTGATATAATCAAGGAATTTGCAGATGGTATCATTTTACTTGACGAGCATGAGATAAAAAAATCCATCGAAGTAAGTGATATGCCTTTAATCATTTCGTTACCGGATGTTTCTTTGGATAAGATTATTGAGATTCTTAAAAATGACGGCGTTAGTGCGCTTACAGGTAAAGCTATTAACGAAAACATCAGCGAGATTGAAAACATTAAGAACCTTTGTAATGAAAACGGTATTGAAACTGTGAATTTTGAACCTGCAATAAAATGGGATGAATTGAAGCTTAATTCCGACGGCATGATTCCCGTTATCGTACAGGATTATAAGACCGATGAGGTTTTGATGCTTGCTTATATGAACGAAGAAGCATATTTAAAGACATTAAAGACTCAGAGAATGACATATTTTTCAAGATCAAGAAATGAGTTATGGATTAAGGGCGAAACTTCAGGTCATTATCAGTACTTAAAGGAACTTCATGCTGACTGCGACAAAGATACATTGCTTGCAAAAGTTCATCAAATAGGCGCGGCTTGTCATACGGGCGCATATTCATGTTTCTTTAATGAAATTATGAAGAAGGAATATGAAAATTCCAATCCGCTTAAAGTATTCGAAAGTGTCATGGCGGTTATTAAAGATCGTCAGGTTAACCCTAAAGAAGGCTCATACACAAACTATTTATTTGATAAAGGAATCGATAAAATCTTAAAGAAATTGGGAGAAGAAGCTACAGAGATTGTTATTGCGGCAAAGAATCCCAATCCTAATGAAGTAAAGTATGAAATAGCCGATTTCTTATATCATATGATGGTTTTGATGGCATTTAAAGATGTTTCATGGGAAGAGATAACCGAAGAATTGGATAAACGTTAATATGAACGATAAATTGTTTCTATCGGAAGAAATTCTGATGCAGGTTGAGAAACCTGCAAGGTACATCGGAAACGAAGTAAATGCAGTATATAAAAACAAAGACAAAGTTGATATTCGATTTGCTTTTTGTTTCCCTGATGTATACGAAATAGGCATGTCGCATCTTGGAATTGCAATTCTTTATGATTTGTTAAATTCCTATGAAGATACATGGTGCGAAAGAGTATATTCTCCTTGGACAGACTTGGACAAGATTATGAGGGATAAGAATATCCCTCTTTTTGCGCTGGAATCGCAAGACCCCATCAAAAATTTTGATTTTTTGGGTATTACCTTGCAATATGAGATGTGTTATACAAATGTACTTCAGATTTTGGACTTATCAAATATTCCCTATTATGCAAAAGACAGAACATGGGATGATCCTATTGTAATAGGTGGGGGACCATGTTCATATAATCCGGAACCGATAGCCGATTTCTTTGATATTTTCTATATTGGTGAAGGAGAAACCAAATACAGACAATTACTTGATTTATATAAATTGATGCGTGCCGAGAACGCCGACAGACGCGATTTTTTGATTAAAGCATCTCAAATCGACGGTATGTATGTTCCTTCTTTGTATGATGTAACGTATAACGAAGATTTTACGGTTAAAGAGATTAGTCCGTTGTATGAAGAGGTACCTAAAACAGTAACGAAAGAACTGGTCAAAGATTTTGACGAGGTATGTTTTCCGACAAAGCCTGTTGTTTCATATATTCAGACCTATTCGGACAGAATCAATCTGGAAATACAAAGAGGATGCATCAGAGGATGCAGATTTTGCCAGGCCGGACAGTTATACAGACCTGTCAGAGAAAAAAGTGTTGAAAGACTGCTAAAAGATGCAAAAGAATCTTTGCTTAATACAGGTTTTGACGAAATTACGTTAAGTTCTCTTTCGTCATCGGATTATTCACGCTTAAAGGAAGTTCTCGACGGTTTATTGGAGTTCTGTAAAGAAAAAAAGATTAATATTTCTTTACCTTCGCTTAGAATTGATGCTTTTTCGCTGGATATTATGAGCAGGGTTCAGGATGTAAAGAAATCATCCCTTACCTTTGCGCCCGAAGCCGGTTCTCAGAGAATGCGAGACATTATTAATAAAAATTTATCGATTGAAGATATTATGTCCGGCTGTGAAGAGGCCTTTAAGGGCGGATGGAATAAGGTTAAGCTATATTTTATGCTTGGACAACCTTTTGAAACAAAAGAGGATATTGAAGCCATAGCTATTTTGGCCGACAATATTGCAGCATTGTATTATGATACGGTTCCAAAAGAAAAGAGACTGGGCAAAATACAGATTACGGTAAGCACATCATTTTTTGTACCGAAACCGTTTACACCGTTTCAATGGGCTTCGCAAAATACAAAAGAAGAATTTATAGAAAAAGCTTATATGACCAGAGGTGCCATTGTAGCACAAAAGAATCAGAAAGTTATTAAGTATAACTGGCATGAAGCCGATCAATCAATGCTTGAAGGAATCTTGGCCAGAGGCGACAGAAGATTAAGCAAGGTAATCATGAAAGCATATGAAAAAGGTGCGCTTTATGATGCCTGGAATGAGACTTACAAGCATGATACATGGATGGAATCTTTTGAAGAATGTGATATCGATCCGTATTTTTATACTGTCAGGGAAAGAAAAGATGATGAAGTATTCCCCTGGGATCATATAAACTGCGGTGTTTCAAAAGAATTCCTGCTAAGAGAATGGAATAAAGCAAAGCTTGGGCAGACAACACCGAACTGTAAAGAACAATGTAACGGATGCGGAGCATCTAAATTTAAATGCGGTATATGCAATGAATCAAAAATACAGAATTAAGTTTTCGAAAAAGGGTTCAATTAAATATATTGGTCATCTTGATATTTTGCGATACTTTCAAAAGGTGATCAGAAGAGCAGAGATTCCGGTAGCATATTCCGAAGGCTTTTCACCGCATCAGATTTTGTCTTTTGCGTTTCCTTTATCGGTAGGATTTACTTCTGACGGTGAATATTTTGACGTTGAGTTGACCGAGGAAGTCAATGAAGCGGAACTGGTTACAGTACTAAATCAATATTCAATACCTGATATTCGTATTCTGAAAGCCAGAAAATTACCGGAAAAGTCAGCAAATTGCATGGCTTGTGTATTCGCTGCAAAGTATGAAGTTGATATTTTGGATTCGGTTGATTTACCTGATAATTATGAGAAAAAGTTTATTGACCATTTCAGTCAATTGACCATACCGGTCAAAAAGCCCAACAAAAAGGGCGGAGGATTTATTGATATTGACTTGAAAAAGTATATCTATGAATACTCGATTGAAAACAGGAAAATGAGTTTTATCGTAAATGCCGGATCTTCCGACAATATAAAACCCACTTTTGTTGCGGATTTGTTTTTGAATGAACTTGGTATTACCGACACGTTTTGTAAGTATCATGTTCACCGTGTTGAAATATATGCAAACAAAAACAAGAATTGCGATGACTATGAATTAGTCAGCCTGATGGATATTTAGATGGGAAAATTAATTATTACCAAACTTCATAATAAGGATATAATGTTTGCCTTTGATGACGATCATAGGATTATTTCGATAAATGTTTTGGATAATTCCAGAGTTGATTGCATTTATATGGGACGTGTCAGTGACATCAACAAAGGATTAAAAGCTGCTTTTGTCAGTGTATCGCCTGATGAAAAAGTGTTTGTTACTTTGTCGGAATTGCCAAAGAACGTTAAATGCGGTGATGAATTACCCGTTCAGATAAAGACAGATAAGATTAAGACTAAACTTTGCAACGGCTCATCCGATATCTGCATTCCCGGACAATATGTCGTTTGTCATTTGTTCAAGTCCGGAATCAATGTTTCACAAAAAATTGATAATGCGACATCGAAGAAACTGTTAAATGCTGTGAAGGATTTTAATATAGAAGGTATAGATGACTATAATTTTGTCTTAAGAACCAACTGCGCTGCTTTGGATGAATCCGAATATGGATTCATCAAAGATGAAATCATTAGATTTATCGATCTTTCAAATGAAATGAAAGTAAAAATCGAATCGAGAAAATTATACACTTGTCTATACAGCGGTAATGATTCGCTTATTGATACGGTTTCCGATATCTCGTTGAATGATTTTGACAAAATTGTTACCGATAACAGAGATTATTATGAAAAATTAATTAATTATGAGCCGTTAAAAAATAAAGATATTTCATTTTACGACGATGAATATGTTTCATTAAAGAATCTTCATTCACTTGAGACGTATTTGTTACGTGCACTCGATAAAAAGGTATATCTTGATTGCGGCGGGTATTTGATTATAGAACCTACCGAAGCCATGACGGTTATAGATGTTAACTCGGGAAAGACAGAAGGCAAGAAGAAAGATTCGGAAAGCTTTGATTTAAAAGTTAATTTGGAAGCTGCCACAGAGATTATGAATCAGTTAAAGATTCGTAATATATCCGGAATCATTGCTGTTGATTTTATTAACATGAAGGATGAAGCAAGCAACCAAAAGCTTATGGATCATCTAAAAAACGAAGCTAAAAAAGACAGGATAAAAACGATTGTTGTTGACATGACAAGTCTCGGTATTGTAGAAATAACAAGGAAAAAGATTAATCAATCGTTATCGGAGAAATTTAAGGAGTAGTCCTATGTTTGCAGATAGAGCAAAAATATTTGTTAAAAGCGGAAAAGGCGGAGACGGTCATGTCTCTTTCAGAAGAGAGAAATATGTTCCTAACGGTGGACCTGACGGCGGAGACGGCGGAAACGGCGGCTCTGTATTTTTGGAAGTCGATGAAGGAATGAATACGTTGACCGATTATCGTCATGTCAGAAAATATCATGCCATGGACGGCGAAGAAGGAGGCAAAAAGAATTGCCGAGGAAAGAACGGAGATGACCTGATATTAAAGATGCCCGAAGGAACCGTGGTTAGAGAAGCTCAAAGCGGCAAAATCATTACGGATTTGTCGGGCGATAATAAACGATTCTGCCTGTTAATGGGCGGCAGAGGTGGAAAAGGTAATCAGCATTATGCGACCAGCTCCATGCAGGCGCCCAAGTACGCACAACCCGGCCAGCCTTCAAGAGAACTGGAATTGCTGCTTGAAATCAAATTGTTGGCGGATGTCGGCCTGGTCGGATTTCCCAATGTCGGAAAATCTACTTTTTTAACCAAAGTTTCGAACGCCAGACCTGAAATTGCAAATTATCATTTTACGACAATCAATCCTCATCTTGGTGTTGTTGATGTTCCTGATATAGATCCGTTTGTCATTGCAGACATACCCGGACTTATCGAAGGTGCTTCCGAAGGCGCAGGACTGGGACTTGAGTTTTTGCGTCATATTGAGAGAACTAAAGTAATTATTCATGTGGTTGATGCAGCCGGTACCGAGGGCAGAAATCCTGTAGAGGATGTTTATGCCATAAATAAGGAACTTGAAAATTACAATGCGGATTTTTCAAAGCGTCCTCAGATTATTGCAGCTAATAAAGTTGACTGTATTTTTACCGAGGAAGGTGAAAAAGACCCTGTAGAAGCTTTGAAAGAAGAGTTTGAACCTAAAGGTATTAAGGTAATGCCTATTACCGCTGTTAACGGAGACGGTATCAGAGAATTGCTATTTGAGGTTCGCAAAATATTGGATGAAACCAATAATGCACCGGTTGTTTTTGAGCAGGAGTTCTTCCCTGAATATATGATGCCGTATTCCGATGATCCTTTCGAAGTATATTATGATGAAAAGAATAATGAATTCCATGTTGAAGGTCCCAGAATTGAAAAGATGCTCGGATATACAAATCTTGATTCCGAGAAGGGCTTCAGGTTCTTCCAGGAGTTCTTAAAGAATAATGATATATTGAAAGAACTTGAAAATCAGGGAATAGAAGAAGGCGATATTGTAAGAATGTATGATTTGGCTTTCGAATATTATAAATAAATCTTGACAGAGAATAATCATTTTGTTATATTGTTCGAGTATGCCGCATAGTGGGGCTTAAGTTGAGCAATCACGCCGAAACTAGCGAGTAACTCTTTTTAAGAGTAGTAAGGAGGAAAACCAAATGTACGCAATTATTGCAACAGGTGGAAAACAGTACAAAGTTTCCGAAGGCGATCTTGTTAAAGTTGAAAAGCTTGACGTTAAGGAAGGCGATACTGTTACATTTGACCAGGTTGTAGCTATTTCAGACGGTACTTTAAAAGTAGCTTCCGATGTTAAAAACTCTACTGTTACAGCTACTGTTACAGAACAGGGCAGAGACAAGAAAGTTATTGTTTACAAGTACAAGAGAAAGACCGGCTACCACAAGAAGAACGGTCACAGACAAGCATACACTCAGGTTAAGATTGAAAAGATTAACGCTTAATAGTGTAAAAGAATGACTAAGATTGTTTTTTTTACGGAAGGCGACAAATATAAAGGCTTCGTTGCAAGCGGTCATGCCGATTATGCTGATGAAGGCGAAGATATAATTTGTGCGGCCATTTCGGTTCTGATTACCAACACTATAAATGCAATAGCTGAAATAAATCATGAGGAAATACAGTTTTCGTGTGATGAGGAATCGGCATATATAGCATTTAACCTTTTGACCAATAAGGAAGAAAGTACACAGGTTTTACTTAAAGCCCTGGTGATGGGATTGGAAGGTATTCAAAATGAATACGGTAAGAAGTTTTGTAAAGTAGATTATAAGGAGGAAAAGACAAATGTTAAAGCTTAACCTTCAATTTTTCGCTCATAAAAAAGGAATGGGTTCTACCAAGAACGGTAGAGATTCCGAGGCAAAAAGATTAGGTGCTAAACGTGCTGACGGTCAGTTCGTTAAAGCCGGTAACATTTTATACAGACAGCGCGGTACCAAGATTCATCCCGGTATTAATGTTGGTATCGGTGGTGATGACACATTGTTTGCTATGGTTGACGGTATTCTTCGTTTTGAAAGAGTCGGCCGTGACAAGAAGCAGGCTTCTGTATATCCTGTAGAACAGTAAGTTTTTTAGCCCCGAATTATTTCGGGGCTTTATTTTCATTTATAGGACAAGAGAGAATAATTTTATGACCAGTAAACAAAGATCATATTTAAAAGGTTTAGCCATGACAACCGATTCTATGTTTCAAATCGGTAAATCATCTTTGACACCCGAAGTTTGTGAAGCAGTATCGGAAGCATTTAACAAACATGAGTTGGTAAAGATTTCCGTATTAAAAAACTGTCTTGATGACCCTCGGGCTATCGGTGAAGCTTTATCCGAAAGAACTCACTCACAATTGGTTCAGGTTATCGGAAAAAAGATTGTTTTGTATAAACCCTTTAAGGAAAACCCGAAAATAGTTTTGCCCAAATAAGAGGTAATTTTAGTGGAAGTAATTAAGATAGCAAGAAAACTTGAAAAAGTTCAGGATGATAAGCGCTTTTTTCATACCATGGGAGTTGCTGTCACATCGGCTAATTTGGCAATGAGGTATGGAGAAGATAAGGACAAAGCATATTTGGCCGGACTTCTGCATGACTGCGCAAAACACTTAAGCGATGAAAAACTGATGGAACTTTCCCTAAAATACAATATTAACGTTTCGGAAGTTGAAAAGAAGAGCGTATTTTTGCTTCACGGTAAAGTTGGAGCGCTTATTGCAAATAAAAAATTTGATATTGATGATGAAGATATCCTGAATGCCATCAGATTCCATACAACCGGGAGGCCGGGAATGAGTCTTTTGGAAAAGATAGTATTTGTTGCTGATTATATCGAACCCACGAGATACAAGCAAAAGAATCTTACGGCAATTCGTTCACTGGCTTTTGAAAATATTGATGTTTGTGTTACGAAAATTCTTTCGGATACCTTGGATCATCTTAAGGAAAAAGATTATTCTATCGATGAAACCACACAGGAAACATATGATTATTATGTGAAGGAGTCCCTTTTTAATGACAAGTGAAAATATAAATAAAGAAAATGCATTATTTGCCGCTAAAGTCCTTGATGATAAAAAGGCATTTGATATAAAGATTATAGATATAAACGGTATCGCCGTGTTTGCAGATTACTTTGTGATTGCAACCGGAAACACACCAAATCATATACAGAATTTATGCAATGAACTTGAAGAAAAAATGCATGAAAAAGGTGTTGCATTAAAGCAGATTGAAGGTTATGAAAAAGCCAACTGGGTTTTAATGGATTTCGGTGATATCATCGTTCATATCTTTGATAAGGATAACAGATTTTTCTATGACCTTGAAAGAATCTGGGCAGACGGCAAAAAAATAGAAACAGATTTTACATAAACTTATTTGACAAAACAAATATTTGGATGTATTTTTATTAAAATATTTATTATAAAAATAAATACAATATAAGAAGGAGAGAGTATTATGAAAAAGTTTTTAAGTTTGATGCTTGTTGCAGCATTAAGCGTTGCAACTTTAGCAGGATGCGGTGCCGGAGCAGGTACAGCAGATGCTAACACATGGAAAATCGGTGGAATCGGACCTACAACAGGTGGTGCTGCCGTATACGGTTTGGCTGTTCAGAACGCCGGACAGATTGCTATTGATGAAATCAATGCAGCAGGCGGAATTAACGGATTCCAGATCGAATATAATTTCCAGGATGATGAACTTGATAATGAAAAGTCGGTTAATGCTTACAATACATTAAAGGACTGGGGTATGCAGATCCTTATGGGTTCTGTAACATCAGGATGCTGTGTAGCTGTAGCTGCCGAATCTTCAAAGGATAACATGTTCCAGGTTACACCTTCAGGTTCTTCTGTAGACTGTATCGCAGGAAACGATAACGTATTCCAGATTTGCTTTACAGACCCTAACCAGGGAATCGGAGCTGCTGACTATATTGCAGATAACGGTGTAGCTACAAAGGTTGCAGTTATTTACGATTCATCTGATGTTTACTCATCAGGTATTTATGCAAAGTTTGATGAAGAAGCTGCTGCCAAGGGACTTGAAATTGTTTCAGCAGAAGCATTTACAGCTGATTCAAAGACAGATTTCTCTGTTCAGCTTCAGAAGGCACAGGATGCAGGTGCAGACTTAGTATTCCTGCCTATCTATTATACAGAAGCTTCATTAATTCTTACTCAAGCCAGCACAATGGGTTATGCTCCTAAGTTCTTCGGTTGCGATGGCTTGGACGGTATCCTCGGCGTTGAAAACTTCGATGCTTCTTTGGCTGAAGGCGTTATGCTTTTGACTCCTTTCGCTGCTGATGCTACTGATGATGCTACAAAGGCTTTCGTTGCTAAGTATCAGGAAAAGTACGGTGAGCTTCCTAACCAGTTCGCTGCAGATGCATACGATGCAATCTACACAATGAAAGCTGCTATCGAAGCTAAGGATTTGAAGCCTTCCGACAGCATTTCAGATATCTGCGAAGGATGTAAGGGTGCTATGACATCTCTTTCAATTGACGGACTTACAGGTGCTGCAATGACATGGGATGCAGACGGTGCTGTTAACAAAGCTCCCAAGGCTATGGAAATCGTTAACGGTGAGTACAAGCTCATTCAGTAATCGAATATCCTAAATATTTATTGAAATCCTAGGGCTTCCGCTATTGCGGGAGCCCTTATTTTTTGGTAAAATAAAAAGACTTGTGGAAATCTGAAAGAAGGTACTTTTATGAGTTTTATTAACTATTTGATTAACGGAATTTCTCTTGGCTCCGTTTATGCGATTATCGCCTTGGGATATACCATGGTATACGGAATTGCCAAAATGCTTAATTTTGCGCACGGTGATGTCATTATGATCGGAAGTTATGTGGTCTTTTCCGTTGTTAGTATGATGAATTTACCTATGTGGCTCGGAATTATTGTTTCGATTGTATTATGTACCGTACTCGGTATTACGATTGAAGCAATAGCATACAGGCCTCTTAGAGAAGCTTCGTCTTCTTTGGTCGTGTTGATTACGGCTATTGGTGTATCTTACTTCCTGCAAAATGTCGCTTTGTTGATATTCGGTGCAAATACAAAGTCATTTTCATCTGTTGTTACAATGAAAGCGTTAAGTTTTGCCGGCGGAGCAGTTACGATTACCGGTGAAACCATAGTCACCATTTTGTCCTGCATATTGATTATGATAGTTTTGGTATTGTTTGTTAATAAGACAAAACAAGGACAGGCAATGTTAGCGGTTTCCGAAGATAAAGGTGCTGCTTTATTGATGGGCATTAATGTTAACGGTACTATTTCATTAACATTTGCTATAGGTTCGGGACTTGCCGCAATAGCAGGTATGTTGTTGTGTTCGGCATATCCTTCATTAACTCCTTATACAGGTTCCATGCCCGGTATTAAAGCCTTTGTTGCTGCCGTATTCGGTGGTATCGGTTCTATTCCGGGTGCATTTATCGGCGGATTAATTTTGGGAGTTATCGAAATATTGTCAAAGGCATATATTTCTTCTCAGTTATCGGATGCAATTGTATTTCTTGTGCTTATTGTAGTTTTACTTGTTAAACCTACAGGTCTTTTGGGCAAGAAAATTCAGGAAAAGGTTTAAGGAGGGAGTAATCATGAAGAATTTTAAAATGACCAAAACTCTGAAGGACAACCTTATAACATACGGAATTGTAGTAGCTGCATTTTTGGTGGTTGTAATATTGCAGGGCCTTAATATGATGAGTTCCTTAATGAAAGGCTTACTGGTTCCGTTATGTGTTTATGTCATTTTGGCTATCGCATTAAATTTGACTGTCGGAATACTCGGCGAGCTTAGTTTGGGGCATGCCGGATTTATGTGTGTCGGTGCATTTACCGGAGCATTCTTTTCAAAATGTTTTGAAAATACGATTACGATTGCCCCGATTAGGTTTACGTTGGCTATTTTGCTTGGAGCTTTATGTGCGGGCGTTATAGGATTGCTTATAGGCATTCCTGTTTTGAGACTGAAAGGAGATTATCTGGCAATTGTTACGTTGGCATTCGGTGAAATCATCAAAAACGTAATCAATGTTCTGTATATCGGAAAAGATTCAAACGGCCTTCATATCAGCATTCAGGATGCTAAATCGTTAAATATGAGTTCTGACGGCGAGATTATTATTAACGGTGCTCAGGGTATTACCGGAACTCCGAAGGATTCAAATTTCTATGTTGGAATATTGCTTATCATTATCACTTTGTTTATTGTTTTAAATTTGATTAATTCAAGAACGGGACGTGCTGTTATGTCTATTCGTGATAATACGATAGCAGCCGAGTCTGTCGGAATTAATATTACTAAATATAAGTTGCTGGCATTTTCGATTTCTGCAGCTTTGGCAGGTGTTGCCGGTGTTTTATATGCACACAACCTGAATTCACTGATGGCGCAACCCAAAAACTTCGGATATAACATGTCGATTACCATTTTGGTATTCGTTGTTTTGGGAGGCATAGGAAGTATCAGAGGATCAATTATTTCGGCCGTAATTCTTACATTGCTGCCGGAACTTTTGAGAGGCCTAAATAATTATCGTATGCTGATTTATGCAATAGTATTGATAGTTATGATGCTGTTCAACTGGTCACCCAAGTTTATTGATTTAAGAAAGCGCTATTCTTTGAAGAATTTTTTGTCAAAGAAAAAAGAAGCTAAGGAGGTGCAGTAATGGGAAACATTCTTGAAGTAAAGAATTTAAGCATTTCCTTTGGTGGATTACGTGCTGTTGATGATTTTAATATCGAAATCAAAGAAGGCGAATTATACGGACTTATTGGCCCTAACGGTGCCGGGAAAACGACTGTATTTAACCTTTTGACAGGTGTTTACAAACCTGACGAAGGAAAGATTTTCCTTCAGGATGAAAACATCACAGGTATGAGTACTATTGATATTAATAAAGCCGGTATTGCCAGAACTTTCCAGAACATTAGATTGTTTAAGGATTTGTCTGTACTTGATAATGTTAAGGTTGGACTTCATAACAACTATTCTTATTCCACGCTTACCGGTATATTAAGACTTCCGAAATACTATAAAGTTGAACGTGATATGGACGAAAGAGCCATGGCTTATTTGAGCGTATTTGAACTCGATAAGGAAGCAAACACATTAGCGTCAAATCTTCCTTACGGAAAACAGAGAAAACTTGAAATTGCCAGAGCCCTTGCTACCGATCCGAAACTTTTATTGCTTGATGAACCGGCTGCCGGAATGAATCCGAATGAAACACAGGAACTGATGGAGACTATTCAATATGTCAGAAGCTTATTCGGAAAGACAATATTGCTTATCGAACACGATATGAAGCTCGTTTCCGGTATATGTGAAAAGCTTACTGTTCTCAATTTCGGTTCTGTTCTTTGTCAGGGTAATACTTCGGAAGTTTTGAATAATCCTGAAGTTATTAAAGCTTATTTAGGAGATGACTGATATGGCAATGTTAGAGATAAAAGATTTAGAAGTTTGTTATGGTGTCATAAAGGCCATCAAGGGAATAAGCTTCGAAGTAAACAAAGGAGAGGTTATTGCATTAATCGGTGCTAACGGAGCCGGTAAAACAACTACCTTACATACAATAACCGGTTTGTTAAAGCCCACTCACGGACAGGTTTTGTTCGAAGGTGAGGATATTACAAAAATTCCGGCATATAAAATAGTATCAATGGGAATGGCACATGTTCCCGAAGGTCGAAGAGTATTTGCCAATTTGTCTGTATTACAGAATTTGAAAATGGGTGCATTTACCAGAAAAGACAAAGCTGAGATTTCTAATAACCTGGATATGGTATTTGAACGCTTCCCCAGATTAAAAGAAAGACAGAATCAGCTTTCCGGTACTTTGTCCGGCGGTGAACAGCAGATGCTTGCAATGGGCAGAGCCTTGATGAGTAATCCGCATATTATATTGATGGATGAGCCTTCTATGGGTCTTTCTCCTATATTTGTAAATGAGATTTTTGATATTATTCAGTCCGTAAAGAAAGACGGAACCACAGTTCTTCTGGTTGAGCAGAACGCGAAGAAAGCGCTGTCAATCGCAGACAGAGGATATGTTCTCGAAACCGGTAATATTGTATTATCAGGTAATGCCAATGATTTGCTTAACAATGAGGGTATTAAAAAAGCTTATTTGGGAGAATAAAGTATGGGAAAAAATATTGTTATTACTATATCCAGAATGTACGGAAGCGGAGGAAGAACGGTAGCTCAAATGTTATCCGAAAGACTTAACATCCCTTATTATGACAAGGATCTTGCAAAGAAAGCATCCGAAACGAGTGGTATAAGTGAAGCTCTTTTTGCAAATGCAGATGAAAAAGTTAAGTCTTCGGGACTTTTTAAAGCGGCACATAAAATATATAACGGCGAACTGTTGACTCCTGATTCAAAGGATTTCACTTCCGAAAAGAACTTATTCAATTTTCAGGCAAAAGTTATTAAAGAACTGGCCGAGACTGAAAGCTGTGTAATTGTCGGCAGATGTTCAAATTATATTTTGCGTGATTATGACAATGTTTTATCGGTATTTATTCATGCTCCTTTTGATTTCTGCATGCAGAAGGCAGCTGAAAAGAAGTCTTTGCCGTTAAAGGAACTTGAAGAATTTGTTAATAAAACAAATAAAGAAAAAGAAGATTATTATTCACACTATACCGGATCATCCTGGTCCGATGCCAGAAACTACGATTTGTGTCTCGACAGCTCAAAGCTTGGTTTTGAACGATGTGTGGATGAAATAATTGCATATATGAAAGTCAGATTCGGAGAATAGAATTAAAAGTCATTGTCTTTTGGGATAATGACTTTTACTATAAATGCCATGAAACTTCAACAATTATTAAGTTATGTACGTAAAGCCGTAGATGATTACGGCATGATAGAAGAAGGAGATAAAATTGCGGTCGGCATATCCGGCGGTAAGGATTCGTTAACCTTACTATATGCTTTAAACGCCCTTAGAAGGTTCTATCCCAAGCACTTTGACTTAATCGCGGTAACAGTAGACCTTGGCTTTAAAAACCTCGATTTGGGCGAAATTCAGGCTTTGTGTGACAGTATGGAAATTCCATATCATATTATTAAGACCGATATTTCTCAGATTGTTTTTGAGGAGCGAAAAGAATCAAATCCTTGTTCTTTATGTGCCAAGATGCGTAAAGGCGCTTTGAATTATGCCATGGATGATCTGGAAATTCACAAAATTGCCTATGCTCATCATAAGGACGATGTTGTCGAAACGATGCTTTTATCGTTAATATACGAAGGTCGTTTTCACACATTTATGCCTGTTACATATTTGGATAAAACAAAAATTACCGTCATCAGGCCTTTAATCTATGTTAATGAATCCGACATAAAAGGATTTGTTAATGCCAATAATGTGCCTGTGGTCAAAAGTCCATGTCCTGTTGACGGTCAGACTAAACGCGAATATGTTCATGAATTAATAAAAGAAATTAACAAAGAAGCTCCGGGTGTAAAGAACAGGATGTTTACGGCTGTTAAAAATTCGGATCTAAAAGGATGGTTTTCCGAATATGGAAAATGCGAAGAATTATCATGATGAACAAAACAATTTGAATACACTCAAAATGAGGGAGGTTTTAGCTACGCTTCCTTCTTTTTGCAAGTCATTTTTCAGAGGCATTAATGATTCTACCTCTGCCAGAACGAGACTTGCCTATGCATATGATTTACGGGTGTTTTTTGAATACATGCATGATAATAATTCTGTTTTAAAGAATACGGATATTGTAGATTTCCCTTTATCCATGCTCGATATGGTCACGCGCGAAGATATTGAGGAATACATGGAATATATTTCTTACTATGTTAAGGACGGTAAGGAAATAACAAATGATGAAAAAGGGAAAAAGCGAAAGCTATCGGCGCTTAAAAGCTTCTATAAGTACTATTATCGTGCCGAATTGATTAAGAATAATCCCGCAGCGTTGGTATCACTTCCAAAGATTCATGAAAAGGAAATTATTCGTCTGGACGCTGATGAGGTAGCAACTTTACTATGCAATGTTGAAGACGGAGAAAAGCTTACCGCCAAGCAAATGGCTTATCATGAAAAAACAAAAGTAAGAGATGTTGCACTGCTTACTTTGTTACTGGGAACGGGAATCCGTGTTTCGGAATGTGTCGGGCTTGACTTAAAGGATGTCGATTTTAAGAATAACGGAATCAAAATTCGTCGAAAAGGCGGATATGAGACGGTAGTATATTTTGGCGATGAAGTTGAAGGTGCTTTGCTTGATTATATTGGCGAGCGAAAACGTATAATACCCGAAGCCGGTCATGAAGAAGCCTTGTTTTTATCGATGCAAAATCGTAGAATATCTGTAAGAGCGGTTGAAAATCTGGTTAAAAAATATGCGACAACCGTTACTACATTAAAGAAGATTACACCGCATAAATTACGAAGCACATATGGTACGGCATTATACAAAGAGACCGGTGATATTTATTTGGTTGCGGACGTATTGGGACATAAAGATGTCAATACTACCAGAAAGCATTATGCCGCATTGGAAGAAGACAGACGCAGGATGGCGGCCAAAGCCGTTAAATTAAGAGAGGATTAATCTATTCTATGAAATTTAAGTTCAGCAAAAAATACATCAGTATAGGAATTGTTGCTTTTGCCGTAATAGTATTATCGGTAATATGTGTTCGTATTGCATTCCAGGCAGATACAAAAGCTACGTTTTTTTCAACCTTGTTTAAAGCTATTCAGCCGGTGTTTTTCGGCATGCTGATAGCGTATCTTTTTAATCCGATTTTGAACTTTTTTGAAAAGAAGCTTTTTTATCCCATTATATTAAATAACAGCGGAACCATAGGTAAAACAAAAAAGAAAGTCTACAGAGTTGTATCTGTAATTTTGACATATTTACTGATTGGTTTCTTTATATTTATTTTTATCAGATTGGTTGCTCCGGAACTGGTAAAAAGTATTAACGAATTGATACAGAGTTTTCCTTCGTATGTTTCGTATTTCAGACGATTGGTTAATTCGTTTATCAGCAAAAATCCTATGGTATTTCAGGAGATTGATGATTACTTTAATGTGTCAACAAACGACATGTTTCAGTTTGTTTATGACACTGTACTGCCTAAAGTTCAGGAATTTATCAGTAATTTATCCTCCGGAGTATTTTCTGCCTTAGTAAGTTTCTGGAACTTCCTTATCGGGTTTATTATCAGCTTTTATGTATTACTTAATAAAGAGACTTTCTCGGGTCAGGCAAAGAAGATTATCTATTCTGTATTTTCCAAAGAAAGAGCTAATTCGGTATTAAAGGATGTCAGATTTGTTTCCGACACATTTATCGGATTTATTTCCGGCAAAATTATTGATTCAATGATAATCGGAGTTTTATGCTTCATCGGATGTACAATTCTGCATATGCCTTATTCATTGCTTATCAGTATTATTGTCGGTGTTACCAATATTATTCCTTTCTTCGGACCTTTTATAGGTGCTATTCCTTCGGCGTTATTGGTTTTGATGGATTCTGATTCGGCACCTATTATGTGTTTATATTTCGTTATTTTTATCATCGTATTGCAACAGCTTGACGGCAATGTGATTGGGCCAAAAATTCTCGGAGATTCTACAGGATTATCAGGCTTCTGGGTTATCTTTTCAATCACCGTGTTCGGATCTTTATGGAGCGTTGTAGGAATGTTTATAGGTATTCCGTTCTTCGCTGTTGTATACGCTATGGTTAAGCGAAATGTTGAAAGAAGACTGGATACTAAAGAACTG
>JAZUFW010000022.1:0-2620 GCA_045640905.1 Lachnospiraceae bacterium | reverse complement strand
GAATTCGACGGAGTAAAGTTCATATGAGTAATTTTCAATATCAAGGGAAAATGATATATTACGAAGAATACGGGAATGGTGAAACAATTATCCTGCTTCACGGCAACACGGTATCCAGCATGTTCTTCACGCCGGTCATTCCATTGTTGGCTGAGAAGTATCATGTGATCACTCTGGATTTTCTTGGCTGTGGTCAGTCAGACAGATGTGACGTATGGCCACCAGATCTGTGGTATGAATGGTCCCGACAGGTTGCGGCTCTTTGTGACGAATTGAAACTTTCCAAAGTAAAACTGATTGGCTGCAGCGGCGGTGCTCTTGCAGCTATCAATGCTGCATTGGAAAATCCGGAGATTGTCGAATGCGTTGTTGCTGACAGTTTTGAGGGAGCAAAAGCGAACCCTGAAATTACGGAACAGATTCGCATGGGGCGAAACTTTGCAAAACGGAATGTGGAATTTTGCGGGATGTTAAATGCAATGCATGGTGAAGACTGGGAAAGCGTTATTGATGCAGATACGGAAGCAGTGGTCGCCCATGCAAAGACGATCGGTTTATTCTTCCATAAACCCATAGAAGAACTGGAAGTAAAACTGCTTCTTACCGGCAGCGATAAAGATGAGATGTTTCCGAAAGGCCATTACGAAAAACTTTTCGCAGATATCTGTGGCAGAAGTGGTATGGCTAAGTCACATATCTTTGAGCATGGCGGGCATCCTGCAATGATGAGCAATATTGGAGAATTCATTTCGTTATGCGTGGGGTTCTTTGCTGAATCTGATAAAGCAGAGTGAATTTGTTAATTAGGAGTAATAAACAAAATGATTAAATCAATCGTATATATGTCGGAAACCGGACACACGAAGAAGTATGCAGAACTTCTCGGAGAAAGGATCAGTTTACCGGTTTATGAATTAAATACTGCAACAAAGGAATTACCAAGAGGTGCAGAAATTATCTATCTCGGATGGCTGATGGCAGGTAGTATTAAGGGATATAAAAAGGCATTGAAGTGTTTTGATATAAAAGCTGTATGCGGTGTTGGAATGTCCCGTGGTAATTCTCAGCTTGACGATATGAGAAAAACAAATAACATCAACAACGTACAGGCTTTCTATTTACAAGGCGGATTTGAGATGGAAAAACTTCATGGGATATACAAACTGATGATGCAAACCATGAAAAAAACTGTTGGCAAAGGGCTTTCTGAAAAGGAAAGCAGAACCGCCGAGGAAGACGATATGCTGAATCTTCTGCTTCATGGCGGCAACTTGGTATCTGCTGACAATTTGTCTGAGGTGTTAAACTGGTACAAGGAAAAAACGAGCACTGAAAAAGAGTAATAAAACAGAATTTATTGTGGTAGCCGAGTTTGGCGGTATCAACAAGTACTACAGATAAGAATTTGCAAAGGAAGATGAACATGTATCATTTGCGCTTTAAGGGAAATCATTATGAAATGGGAGTCAAGCGAGGCAGTATTTTTAATAAATGCGGTGTCGCATTCCCATTAAATATAGACCAATTTCAATTGTCTCACGGTATAGAGAGCGAAAAGCTGCTGAAAGAATATTTCCCAGAAGTCTGTGAAGAAGTGAAAGGAATAACCGATACCATTCACGCTGACTACAGCAAATTCATCTCCTGGATGCTTGCGATGAGCTGCTGTATGTATAATCTGGAAACGAATATTCCGGAAGTTCGGGGATGCACTGCCTTTGCCGTTTGTTATCATGACCATGTGTATTACGGAAGAGATAACGATTTGCCTCCGTTTTTGAAAGAGGGCAGCAAAAGTGAAATATACAGGCCGGTGAATGGGAACACATTTAACATTACGACTTCATCCTTCATTAACGGAGAAGAGGGCATAAACAAAGAAGGATTGGCGGTTGCCATGACCTTTGTTGCTACGGAGCTGAAAGATATACGCCCCGGATTCAATGCCGTGTTTATTGTCCGGTATCTGCTTGAGAAAGCCGGTAGCACCAAAGAAGCATTAAGTCTGTTATCCGATCTTCCGGTTTCGTCTAACTGTAATATTCTGCTGGCAGATAAAACCGGTGATATGGTGGTTGTGGAATGTACAAGTACCATCAAAAAGATCCGGGAGCTGGTCACCATTCATAAAGACTTAAAGGTTATCTGCACTACGAACTGCTTTGTTTCTGCTGATATGAAGCAATTTGAGCGGGAAGATGAAACATACAGATCACTTGAAAGATACAATAACGTTATTAATGCGTTCAAAGATTACAGCGGACAAGATGCTATCGGCTACATAGAAGAAATACTGAAAGGCAAACACGGGTTCATGTGTCAGTATGAAAAAGGGCTAAATTTTGAAACGATATGGAGCTCAGTATTTGATTTGGATACTTTGGATATTTATAGAGCAGAGGGAGACCCAAGAAGGAATAAATACAATTTAGATGAAAGATTAAAGCGAAAAGCTTAGTTTACATAGACAGATAAAGTCGAATTCGACGGAGTAAAGTTCATATGAGTAATTTTCAATATCAAGGGAAAATGATATATTACGAAGAATACGGGAATGGTGAAACAATTATCCTGCTTCACGGCAACACGGTATCCAGCATGTTCTTCACGCCGGTCATTC
>JAZUFW010000021.1:0-26152 GCA_045640905.1 Lachnospiraceae bacterium | reverse complement strand
CTCTCTCTTTTTGCCGTAGTAGAAAAGTGCCACCGTTCCCGGACCGGTATGTGATCCGATAGTGGTACCTATATAGTTTATTACTACTTTTCCCTTCAATTTCGGGAATTTCTCCTCAATAGACATAGCCACTTCTTTGGCATCCTCCACGCAAGCGGAATGCGTTATGAAGCACGGTCCGTCATACTCTGTACCGTTTTCGGCATTTTCAATCATCAACTTTACAACTTCATCTTTGGCCTTTTTCTTAGTACGGACCTTCATTCTCGGAACCAGATGTCCTTCATAATCTACGTTGAGCAAAGGGCAGATATTTAATAAAGTACCGACAAATCCTGCCGTTTTTGACACTCTTCCACCCTTAACAAAATAAGTCAAATCCGTTGAAAAGAACCAATGGTGAACATTGAGTTTTGATTTTTCCGCATACTCGACCAGTTCATCTATCGACTTTCCGCTCTTTGCCATTTGCGAAAGCGAATACATCAGCATTCCGTATCCACCCGAAGCTCCGAGACTGTCTACAACATATATTTTTCTGTCCGGAAATTCTTCGGCCAAATCTTCTTTGGCAATCATTGCGGAATTGTAAACTCCCGAAATGCCCGATGACAGGCATATGTGTAAAATATCCTTTCCTTCCTGAAGGAAAGGTCTGAAATACTCCTCAAACTCGTCGGCATTTACCTGACTGGTCTTGGTATCGACTCCCTTTGCCATGCGGGCATAAAAGTCCTCAAAATCAACCGACTGTCCCAAATCGTCTTTGTATTCCACTCCGTCTACTTCATAGTGAAAACAAATATAATTAATTCCCCACTCTTCAATCTGTGCGGGAGTCAGGTCTGCTGTCGAACAGCAACTTAATATATATTTATCCATAAGCACCTCGCAGTTAATAAAAACGTTTTGATGTAGTATTAAAAACCACGTCATCTCATTCATGATAACACAAATGAGATGACGTGGCAACAAATAACTTTTTATTTTTACTTGAAGTACTCAACTCCGGATTCGAATATCTTGATATCCTGTTCTCCGTAAATATTAATTGCTACGCGTTCATCGCGTCTTTCGGCATGAGCCATCTTTCCTAAGATACGTCCGTCGGGAGAAGTAATGCCCTCGATAGAAGCGTAACTGCCGTTAACGTTCCACTCATCATCCATGGAAATGTTTCCGTTTATATCCGCATACTGTGTAGCAACCTGTCCGTTTTCGAACAATCTGTCTATCCATTCCTTAGGAGCTACGAATCTGCCTTCACCGTGAGAAGCAGGTGAGCAGTACGTTCCGCCCAAGGTGGCATTCATGAGCCAAGGGGACTTATTCGAAACAACCTTTGTATATACCATCTTCGAAATATGACGGTTAATTGTATTAAAGGTTAAGGTCGGCGAGTCTTCCTTTTGTCCTACGATTTCACCGTACGGTACCAGTCCCAATTTGATAAGTGCCTGGAATCCGTTACAAATACCTAAGCACAAGCCGTCTCTTTCATTCAAAAGTTTCATGACGGATTCTTTGATCTTTGCATTCCGGAATGCCGTAGCAAAGAATTTTGCTGAACCGTCAGGTTCATCGCCGGCCGAAAAGCCTCCGGGGAACATTACTATCTGAGCCTCGTTAATATTCTTTACAAAGAAGTCAACAGATTCCCTGATATCTTCAGCACTCAGATTTCGGAATACTCCCGTAACAACATCGGCTCCCGCTCTTTCAAAAGCTTTGGTGGAATCATATTCACAGTTTGTTCCGGGGAATACCGGAATAAATACCTTGGGTTTGGCAACCTTATTCTTGCATACGTATATTTCGTTTGCTTTGTATAGTTTGGTTTCTATAGGCTTAGTATCATCCGATGCCTTTGTGGGGAATACCTTTGATAAAGGCTTCTTCCATGTAGAAAGCGCATCTTCGATGGAAAGCACTTCTCCTGCGAACTCGAAATCTCCGTAATCATTTATTCTTCCGACTACGCAGAAATTAACATCATTGTATTTTTCTTTATCTTCAAGGAGTTCCTCAATGTAAGCAACATCCGAAGGAGCAACTTCGATTACAATATCACCGAGAGCATTTTCAAATAATGCTTCCTTCTTTACATCGCTTTCAAATGTTACGCCGAGACCGTTACCAAAGCCCATCTTTGCTACTGCAGCAAACAATCCGTGGGAATCAAGCGCATACGCTGATTTAACCTTCTTATCGACTATCAGCTGATGTATAAAGGCAAACATATCCGAAGCATTGTCATATACCGGAATATCATACTCATCTTTATCAAACCAGAACTGCAAAAGCACATTGCCTGCTTCCTTCAGTTCGGGAGTAACGATATTTTTACCTTCGCCCGTAGCTACCGCAAAAGAAACAAGTGTAGGCGGTACATCAATATCATTAAACGATCCGGACATTGAATCCTTTCCTCCGATGGAAGGAAGTCCGAATCCTACCTGAGCATCATACGCTCCGAGTAATGCTGCAAAAGGTTCAGACCATCTCTTCGGGTCAGAAGTCATACGTCTGAAATACTCCTGGAAAGTAAATCTGATTTTCTTGTGATCTCCGCCTGCAGCTACTACCTTTGCCATTGATTCCGTAACGGCATATACGGCACCGTGATACGGAGACCATGATGACAAATAAGGATCAAAGCCGTAACCCATCATGGTAACGGTATCCGTCTTGCCGCGCAAAACGGGAAGTTTGGCTACCATTGCCTGTGTTTCCGTCAACTGATACTTTCCGCCGTAAGGCATAAGCACCGAACCTGCTCCGATGGAAGAGTCAAACATTTCAACGAGACCCTTTTGTGAGCAGACGTTCAAATCCTTTAATGTATTAAGCGCGGCTGCCTTTGCGTTTCCTTCATCCAACGCTTCTTTAACACCGGGAACAGCATACTTCTTGAAGTAATTATCTTTTTCATCCGGAACTTCGACTACAACATCCGTTTCCTGATGAGCACCGTTTGTATCAAGGAATGCTCTCTTCAAATTAACGATTTCCCTGCCGCGCCATTTAAGCACCAGTCTGGGTTCTTCCGTAACCGTAGCAACAGCTATGGCTTCGAGATTTTCTTCATGAGCATACTTTAAAAATTCATCAACATCCGAAGGAGCTACGACTACTGCCATACGTTCCTGCGATTCCGAAATAGCCAGTTCCGTTCCGTCCAAGCCGGCATATTTTTTAGGAACCAAATCCAAATCTACTATGAGGCCGTCTGCCAATTCGCCGATAGCAACGGAAACACCGCCGGCACCGAAGTCATTACACTTTTTAATAATGGAGCTGACTTCACCGCGTCTGAACAATCTCTGTATTTTTCTTTCTGTGGGAGCATTTCCCTTTTGAACTTCCGCGCCGCACACATCGATGGATTTTTCGGTATGAGCCTTTGATGAACCTGTAGCTCCGCCGCATCCGTCTCTTCCTGTACGTCCGCCGAGAAGAATAATAATATCTCCCGGATCAGAGGTCAGTCTCTTAACATTCTTTCTGGGAGCGGCACCCATTACGGCACCGATTTCCATTCTCTTGGCCACATAATTCGGATGGTAAATTTCCTTTACGTAACCTGTTGCGAGTCCAATCTGATTGCCGTATGAAGAATATCCGCCGGCAGCTCCTTTAACAAGCTTTTTCTGCGATAATTTTCCCTTTAAGGTCTCAGATACCGGAACTGTAGGATCCGCAGCTCCCGTAACACGCATTGCCTGATATACATATCCTCTTCCGGAAAGCGGGTCTCTGATAGCTCCGCCAAGACACGTAGCCGCACCACCGAAAGGTTCGATTTCCGTAGGATGGTTATGTGTCTCATTCTTAAAGAATACGAGCCACTCTTCCTTTTCGGTATAATCGCCGTAATCCATTTCAACGGGAACGACTACAGAGCAGGCATTGATTTCGTCAGATACTTCCATATCATCCAAAAGTCCCGCATCACGCAACTTACGCATTCCCATGGTTGCCAGGTCCATAAGGCAGATAAATTTGTCGTCTCTGCCCGCAAAGATTTCATCGCGCGTATCCTTGTAGCTTTCAAATGTAGTCTCAATAGGCGCACGATAGTATCCGTCTTCGAAAGAAATATTCTTAAGTTCCGTCGAAAACGTAGTATGTCTGCAGTGATCCGACCAATATGTGTCGAGCACTTTGATTTCGGTCATTGACGGATCTCTGTGTTCTTCATTGCTGAAATAGTTCTGAATGTGTTTGAAATCATTGAACGTCATGGCCAGTTCCAATGATTCATAGAGATTGCGAAGGTTTTCTTCGTCCATTGATGCAAAGCCGTCCATTATGGCTACGTCAGCCGGATCCGGATAATCCGTAACCAAAGAATCGGGTTTTGTTAACGATACTTCCTTTGAATCAACAGGGTTAATACAGTAGGCTTTGATTTTGTCAAATTCCTCATCCGTAATATTTCCCTCTATTACATAAGTTGTGGAAGTCAGAATAATAGGATCTTCATCCTCTTTTAAGAATCTGATACACTGATATGCCGAATCGGCACGCTGGTCAAATTGTCCCGGTAAAAACTGTACCTGGAACGCTCTGCCCGAACCGATATCGGGAAGAGAATCGATATAATAATTATCTACGGGAGGCTCCGAAAACACACTCTTTAATGCCTTTTCAAAAATTTCCTCCGACAGATTTTCAACGTCATAGGTAATAAATACTCTTACCGAATTAACACCGGTAATTCCCAGGTAACCGATAATTTCTTCTTTCAACTCTGCGGCCTTGACCGCGTAAGGGTCCTTCTTTTCTACGTAAATACGTTTGACACTTTCCATTCTGATTAATCCTCCGCAATGATGCCCTGCATCACATACATAATTTCTTCATCAAAGGTACTTTCCGAAATACCTCTGGTCTTTGATGCCACCTTCAATCCTTCAATCACGTAAAGCAGATTGCTGGCTGCACGATGTGCATCGATATCATAAAACTCTCCGGCTTCGATTCCTTCAGAAATGAGCTGTTCGAGAACATACAATGACATATCAAACTCATTCTTTAAGTAATTCTTCTTTCCGGAAACTTTATTTGCAAAATAATATTCATATATTGCTACGCAAAGGTTGTCCTTTTTTCCGAATACTGCCTTTTTCTGTTCTTTTACAAACAAAGCCAATACATCGGCATATGAAGCATCTTCCGGAATCTTGTCACCGAATCCGTCGCCCGCCTCAGCTTTTCTTGACAATACTTCTTCAAAAACATCCTTTACATTTGTAAAATACAGATACACACCGCCACGGCTGACGTCAGACGCCGTAACGATATCCTTCATGGTAGTATCGGCATAGCCCTTTTTCGAAAAAACTTCCGTAGCCACATCCAAGATAAAATTCTTTTTGTTAATTGATTTTTCTCCCATTTTACTGTCCTTCCTAAAATTTATGCCAAGGGGCGGTCATACACCTCCAGCAGTTCCTTGAGTTTCAAAAGGCAATGAAGCCATATTCCTTCGGAAACAGCTTCAGACCATACAGTTCCCTTCGTCATTCCGAGCAAAACATACTTTGAAATGATGGCTATGATGCCTTCGACATCAGTCACCGTTGCTTCGGAAATTCGAAGTCTTTCATCCGAAGGCGACTTGATTTTCAGTCTTCCGTACGGATAAATGTAATTCTTGTTTATCAGTCCCGTTTTTTGCGCATCCTTCACGAACGCCAGAACCTTTGAATCATATACGGGAACGGGTACGGTAATACTGACCTTTTCGTCTCCTTCATACAATGATTGAGTATTCTTTCCTTCTTTTTCTTTAAGGTAAGGAATGTATGCAAAAAGCGGCATCAGCAATTCTTTCAGTTCGGCATTAGATTTCTCCATAAGCACCTCGTTTCAAGTCAAATTGCACATACACAAATACTATATCATGTCAGAGCATAAAAGTATATTCAAAAATGACATTTATGTCATAGAAAAAGAAATCGAGTAGATGGAGATTTATTTCCTCCTACTCGTCTCGCCGAGCCCGTGCTGCGAAGCAGCTAATTCCCTTACGGGCCCGTGTAAAAAAAGGCACCACGTGATAAACGTGATGCCTGTAAAGCAGGGGCGGAAGGAGTCGAACCCTCTTCAGCGGTTTTGGAGACCGACGTTAGACCGTTTAACTACGCCCCTATATTTCGTCAACTCATTTTTAGTCAACGGTTGAATTATATAGAATAAAATATATCATGTCAAGACAAAAAGAAAAACTCCGGTAAACCGGAGTTTTTCAATGTGTAAAAGGGGAATTTTCGGAATTGTTAATAAAATATTATCAATTCACAATCGGTAATTGTATTGTAACGCACCCCTTATAATTAATCTATAATAAAAGAGACTGAAAATAAAAATATATTGCGCTAATACATCAAATATTCATCCGTATCGGCCTTGATTATAGAACTATATTTCTTTACATCGTCCGAAGGCTCATAATTTTCATCATTAAACAGTAGCAAATGAAGCTTCTTTACGTTCTTGGTCAAATCCGTCGGAACAACACACGATCCCTTCGAACCGATGGTTCCGCCGTTACGCATTCCTTCAAAAGGAAATCCTTCCGAAACGGTAACATTATAATCGGCAGCCAGTCCAAGCATTGAAACAAAATCTTTAACGCTTAAGTTGGTCGAAATATACGGAACTACCGCATCAACAGCATCCGAAAGAGCTCCGAATGATACCGTCTTGCTCTTTTCAAGCATGGCCGTTAACACATCTCTTTGTCGCTGGGCACGCTTAAAGTCATCACCTGCGGTATATCTGATTCTGCAATATGCCGTAGCCTGCAATCCGTTCAGCGTCTGCATTCCGGGATGTTCAACAGGAACATAGGTCACTCCCAGTTCGCTGGACATCATCATGGCATAATCGTTCAAATGGCCTATTTCGTTTTCCTGAATATCAATATCCACTCCGCCAAGAGAATCAATAGCATTGATTAAACCGGCGAATCCGACCGTGATGTAATTCGTAACATACAAATCGGTATTCATATTTATCATACTGAGAGCCTGCTCGGGGCCTCCGAGAGCATATGCCGCATTACACTTATTATATGAATCGTTACTCAAGTTCAGATATGTATCTCTGAAAATGGAAATAAGCTTAACTTCATGAGTATTCATATCGATGGAGCAAACCATGATGGAATCGGAACGTGTTCCTTTACCCAATTCGCCTTCACGAGAATCCACTCCGAAAAATCCTATCATCAGATTTCCGTCATACTTTTCATACATTTCCTTTGATACGGCTTCTTTGTCAATCGTTGCTTCCGGTTCCGGCGTCAGTTCCTCATCAGGCTGCACCTCGGTGTCAACGTTTTGGCTCGCAGTAGTGGTCGTATTGTTTACGGCAATCTGGTTGGTATCCAAATTTACTTTTTTCATTCTGGTGGCACGTATTACGAAAATCAGTCCGATAACCGCCGCAATCAGTACCAGTCCTTCCAAAATGTATAAAGGAACATGCTTCTTCCAGTTAAACTCTTTTTTCGAATCGGTATCCTTATTGTTGTCTGTACTATTTATTTCTTTATTATTTTTTTCTTCCATAAATTCCTGCACTAAAAAAATCTATAACGACGCTATGTCTTTAACGTTCGTAACCTGTATTATCTTTATTCCGTCAATGCTTTTAAGCTCTTCCGATGCACTCTTCGGCACTATGGCTGTGGTGAATCCGAGTTTCTTTGCTTCATTGACACGGGAAGCAATCATGCTGACCGAGCGAACCTCTCCGCTTAAGCCTACTTCTCCAATAGCAACTATCTTATCATCAATTGCTTTATTTTTAAAGGAGGAAATAATTGCCATGCATATAGCCAAATCCAAAGCAGGCTCATTTATTTTGATTCCTCCCGCGATATTTACATACGCATCGCAGTTGCCAAGCTGCATTCCAAGGCGCTTTTCCAATACAGCCATTAAGAGATTAACTCTGTTAAGATCCGTTCCCGTGCTCTGCCTTCTGGGAATTCCGAAATTGGTCGTGCAAACAAGCGACTGAATCTCCAAAAGCATGGGACGAGTTCCTTCAATGGCGCAGGTAACTACAGACCCGGGTGCATCCAAAGGTTTGCCGGAGAGCATATATTCGGAAGGATTCTTTACCTCCTTAAGACCGTCCTCTTCCATCTTGAACACTCCGATTTCGTTGGTGGAACCGAATCTGTTTTTCACCCCTCTAAGCACTCTGTAGGAAGCAAATCTGTCACCTTCAAAATAAAGAACAGTATCTACCATATGTTCCAATACTCTGGGGCCGGCCACAGTGCCTTCCTTTGTTACATGGCCGACGATGAATATGGAAATTCCCAATCCTTTAGCCAAGTTCAGCAATATTCCCGTCGCTTCTCTGACCTGCGATACCGATCCGGGCGCCGACGAAATATTGTCATCGAACATTGTCTGTATTGAATCAATAACAACTATCTGTGGTTTAGTCTTTCTGATGCATTCTTCGATATCGGTCAGATTGGTTTCGCACAAAAGCTTCATTTCATCATCAAAATCACCGATTCTTTGCGCACGCATCTTTATCTGTTTCAGCGATTCCTCACCGGACACATACAAAACACTGTGTTTATCCTTGGATAAAAGTCTGCACACCTGCAAAAGCAATGTAGACTTTCCTATTCCGGGATCACCGCCAACTAAAGTGAGGGAGCCGGCCACAAGGCCGCCTCCCAAAACTCTGTCCAGTTCATCAATATGTGTTTTTATCCTGTCTTCATTTTCCAAGGTTACTTCGTTAATCGTACAAACCTTGGCCCGAGTGTCGCTTCGTACACTCTTTGAAGACGTTGTCGAAACAGTTTCTTCGACAAATGTGTTCCATTCCTTACACCCCGGACACTGACCCATCCATTTGGAAGATTCATATCCGCAGTTTCCGCAAAAGAACACTGTTTGATTCTTTTTGGTCATATTACTTTACTATTCTGACATTTACCTTGTCATTTGCTGCCAATTCAACCGAAATGCCGAGTTTGCCGGATAAATTGGTCTTCATCTTGCCGGTATTGACATCGTTGAGATATACAGAATACTCTGTATCTTCATCCAATCCGATTGTAATCATGGCATCCTCGTCACCGCATACATCAAAGCTGACACCTTTGTCATCTTCTTTAAAATTGAACACGCTTGTACCCGGTTCAGATTCATATACGAACATATCATTCTTTTCAAGTTTGGTTAATTCTTTAAAGGTCTTTACTTTCAAAAGATTCTGACCTGATTTAAAGTTTTCAACTTTGGTTTTCTCCAAAAGAGAATGGTTTCCGAAACTGATTGTTCCGTCTGCTTCGTTACGTAGCATTTCTTCTACATAAGCCATAGTAAAATACCCTCCGCTAGTTTTTAACCTCAAAAGTTACTTTGCCACCCCTCACAGTAGCCAACACAGTATCTTCGCTTTTAATTTTACCAAGTAAAACTTCTTCTGCCAAGACATCTTCGACAACATTTTGGATGGCCCGTTTTAAAGGACGGGCACCCATCTTGTAATCTGCATACTTTTCAACCAGATGCTCTTTGAGCTGCGGCGAAAATGTAAGCTTAATGTTCATCTGTTTACGACATCTGTCCGAAAGATTACGTGCAAGGAGCGATACTATCTCCTTCATCTCTTTCTTTTCCAAAGTTTTGAACACAATCATGTCATCGATTCTGTTAATAAACTCGGGCTTAAAGAGCTTCTTGACTTCATCAAGAACGCCTTCCTTCATTCGCTCGTAATCCATGGCAGCCGATTTATCCTGAATGAATCCCAGATTCTTGGGAGAAATTATTCTCTGTGCGCCCGCATTTGATGTCATAATCAATATGGTGTTCTTAAACGAAACCTTGCGGCCTTTTGAATCGGTAATGTGTCCGTCATCAAGTACCTGCAACAATATGTTGAAAACATCGGGATGCGCTTTTTCTATTTCATCAAACAGAACTACCGAATATGGATTCTTTCTGATTTTTTCGGACAACTGACCGCCCTCGTCAAATCCGACATATCCCGGAGGCGAGCCTATCATTTTCGATACCGAATGACTCTCCATGTACTCCGACATATCTACACGAATCAGTGCATCTTCAGAGCCGAAAACAGCCTCTGCCAAAGCCTTGGAAAGTTCGGTTTTTCCGACACCGGTAGGTCCCAAAAACAGGAACGAACCAATGGGCCGCTTGGGATCGGACAATCCTACCCGGCCTCTTCTTATGGCCTTTGAAACGGCACTTACAGCTTCTTCCTGTCCTATTACTCTCTTATGAAGAGTCTTTTCCAGTTTAAGAAGTCTGTCCTGTTCCTTTTCGGTCAGTTTATTAACAGGTATCTTGGTCCATACAGATACCACTTTTGCTATATCGTTCTCATCAACCGTGGGAACATTGCGGCTTATTATCTCACGTTCTTTATCCACAAGACGCGCTATCTTTTTAAGCATCTTGTCCTGTGCGCCTTTAAGTTCCTTGGCTTTAACCAAATCTCCCGATTTCAGAGCATTTTCCAGGTCTTCGGTTATCCGGTTGTATTCTTTTTCCGCATCAATCTGCTTTTTGGCATTAACCGGAACCTTAAGTCTCTTGGCTGCGGCAGCCTCATCCATCAGGTCAATTGCTTTATCGGGCAGATTTCTGTCATTAATGTATCTCTCCGATAAATCCACGCAGGCCTTTAATGCTTCATCGGTCAACTTGACTCTGTGATGTTCTTCGTACTTATGTGCAATGCCCTTAATTATTTCGTAAGACTCCTCCTTGGTAGGTTCCTCGACATGAACAGACTGGAATCTGCGCTCCAGGGCAGGATCCTTTTCAACATACTTATGATATTCGGATATGGTCGTTGCACCGATAAGCTGCAACTCTCCGCGCGCCAAAGACGGCTTCAGAATATTCGAAGCATCAATCGCTCCTTCTGCGCCACCGGCACCTATTATTGTATGCATTTCATCTATAAACAGAATAATGTTACCGTTATCGGTAACTTCCTTTATTACCTTCTTTATGCGCTCTTCAAATTCGCCTCTGTACTTACTGCCGGCTACCATGCCCGAAAGGTCAAGTGTCAATACACGCTTTGACATAACCGAAGGAGGAACATCCCCCGATACGATTTTATTTGCCAACGATTCAACGATTGCCGTCTTTCCTACTCCGGGTTCACCTATTAAGCAGGGATTATTCTTGGTTCTACGGCTGAGGATTTCGATAACGCGCATGATTTCCGCTTCTCTGCCGATAACCGGGTCAAGCAGGCCTTCTCTTGCAAGGGCCGTCAAATCTCTGCTGTACTGATCCAATGTGTTTGTATTCTTGCCGTCTTTGGCATTCTTTCTGGTCAGATCCTGTTTGAACAAAGAAGGATCCTCACCCATGGCAACCAATGTATCAATATATATTTTGTGAATGGATACTCCCAAAGTGTTGAGCAAGCGAAGAGCCACATTATCTCCGATTAATATCATGGCCAGCAAAAGATGCTCTGTTCCGATTTCTCTGTCGTTAAAGCGTGCCGCCTGCTCTTTCGCAACTTCAATAAGTTCTGCCGCTTTCGGAGAATACCCCTTCTTTTCTTTTACAGCAACGGGATTTTCGGGAGCTATCAGCTCCTTAATCATATCCATTATTTTGTCAGATGTGACACCATTGTCAGAAAGCACTCTGCCTGCCACACCAAAATCTTCCTCTAACATGCCAACGAGGATATGTTCGCAACCAACATATCCTACGTGTAATTTCTGTGCAGTTTTAGAGGCAACTTCCAATACCTTTACGGCATTGGGGGTAAAGCCGTTTAACTCCATATTATTTATTCCTTGTCATCCATGTTCAAAAATTCAAATTCAAATTCGTCATCATCAGCCAGGAAATTCTGTGATCTGCGGGGACGTCTTGAAATTCTCTCCTCAGGATCCTGGGTAGGACGAGGTCTGGACTGCTGAACCGTAGGTCCCTGATTTTCTCTCATCTGAGGTCTCTGCGGTCTCTGGGCAGGTGCCTGAGGTCTGACATTTTCAGGTCTTTGGCGTCTTACCGGTCTCTCTTCAACCTCTTCTTCCTCATCGCCGTAATCATAATAAACTTCATCGTTATCTCTTGATCTTAAGAAAAGGAATACGCAGGCAGCTATGGCCAAAACAGCTACAGCACCGAACGCAATTGCCAAAACCTTAAAGGTAGTAAGCTTTGAGTTAACCTTTTGATAATTGTCATTCAAGGTAGAAATAGCACCGAGCAGATCCGTAACCTTCTGGCGGGTATTATTGGTATAGTCATACAGATAATACTGATATACACCGTCATCATCCGTAATATATTCAATAGAATAGTCGGTTCCGACAGGTGCCTCTTCTACAACAGGTTCTTCTTCCTGTTCGGGAACTTCTTCTGCAACTTCGCCTTCACCTTCGGCACTCTCTTCGGGCAGAGGCTCTATGGGCTGAGAAATGGTAATGAGGTCTGATCTTAAGTAACCTTCAACACCTTTGCTGTCGCATCTGAACTGATACCACTTGTTGCCGGCAGCATCGTTAGCTTCACCAATCAAGGTAATGCTAGATCCGGCATCCAAAGAAGCTACCTTTTCGTATGATGTTCCTGCACCGGAACGAATATTAACAGCAGAATTTCCTGCTACGGTAGCGGGAGTCTCCGAAATGGCCGTAGGTACTGTAGGTGCTGCGGAAGTGGCCGTATTTGCGGTAGTGTCCGCAGAAGCTTCCTGCTTTTTGGAAACCAGGTCACCTCTTACGTATCCGACTGTATCGCCGTTCATCTGAATCTTGTACCAGGTATTTCCGTCTGTTCCTGTTACAGTTTCCAGGACCTTGAATTCTTCATCCTTGGCAGCATTATCAACTACATTCGAAGAAGTCGAAGCTTCCGAACGAACTCTTACGGTATCTTCTTTAATCGTTACGGTATCTGCCAGTGAACTGACAGCCATACCGAACATCAATGTCAGTGCGAACGCACCTGCTATAATCGACTTGGATAATCTCTTTCTCATAATGTATACCTTTCTTTTCAGTGATTGCTATGCTTCATCTATCGCTTTGCCAATGTCGTGGCGCATATATTTATTTTCAAAGCTGACCCATTCGGTAGCCTTATATGCATTGTCACGTGCTTCTTTTAAGGTAGCACCTTTGGCAGTTATTCCCAGCACTCGTCCTCCGTTTGTTACTATCTTTCCGTCGGATAATTTCGTGCCTGCATGGAAACAGAAATAATCTTCACTGCCTTCAAACTTTTCAAGTCCCTCAATCGGGAATCCCTTCTCGTATTTAACGGGATATCCGTCCGAAGCCAAGACTACGCAAACTGCTGCATTATCTTCAAACTGCAAATCGATTTTATCGAGGGTGCCGTCAATACAGCTTTCCATAACTTCGATAATATCGTTTTTCATTCTGGGCAAAACCACCTGTGCTTCCGGGTCTCCGAATCTGGCGTTATACTCAAGCACCTTGGGGCCGTCTTCAGTAAGCATCAATCCGAAGAAGATAATACCTTTAAACTCTCTGCCTTCGGCAGCCATTGCATCAACGGTAGCCTGGTAAATATATTTTTTACAAAAATCATCAACTTCTTTGGTGTAGAAAGGACTGGGTGAGAAAGTACCCATTCCTCCGGTATTTAAGCCCTGATCATGGTCTTTGGCTCTTTTATGGTCCTGCGCGGAGGTCATTGTCTTTATTGTTTTTCCATCCACATATGAAAGAACCGAAACCTCACGACCGGTCATGAATTCTTCGATGACCATTTTGTTACCGGCTGAACCGAATTGTTTATCGAGCATTATCTGCTTAACACCCTCTTTAGCTTCCTCCGGGGTGTTGCAAATAAGCACGCCCTTGCCCAAAGCCAATCCATCGGCTTTCAAAACTATAGGCATCTTTGCCGTTTCAAGGTATCTAAGTGCATCCTCTGCATTATCAAAATTCTCATATGCTGCAGTAGGAATCTTGTACTTTTTCATCAAATCTTTCGAAAAAGCCTTTGAACCTTCAAGTATGGCAGCATTCTTTCTCGGTCCGAATGCTCTGATTCCGGCTTTCTCGAATTCGTCAACCAAACCGCCTACCAACGGATCGTCCATTCCGACTATAACCAGATCGATTTCCTTTTCTTTGGCAAACGTAACAAGTGAATCGAATTCCATCGCACCGATGGGCACGCACTCGGCTATCAGTCCGATTCCCGCATTTCCCGGTGCGCAATATATTTT
Organism: Lachnospiraceae bacterium; assembly: GCA_045640905.1. Lineage (GTDB taxonomy): Bacteria > Bacillota > Clostridia > Lachnospirales > Lachnospiraceae > JAILLW01. Next base: position 11,896 of record JAZUFW010000021.1, on the reverse strand, counting down.
ATCAACACGAGGACTCTTTTTTACAGATGTTGCTATGGCATGCTCTCTGCCGCCGCTTCCTACTATCAGTACTTTCATGAACTTACTCCTCTTTATTTGCTATCATATTTATTGCTTTGGGCAGAATAATCCATTCCGCCTGTTCCATAACACGTCTCTGAAGAATTTCAGGTGTATCACCTTCTTCAACATTAACTGCCTTTTGATAAATAATTCTGCCGGTATCGGTCCCTTCATCAACATAATGAACCGTGGCTCCTGTTACCTTAACGCCTCGTTTTAATGCTTCCTCGTGAACCTTTAATCCGTAAAATCCCGTTCCGCAAAAAGAGGGAATCAGCGAAGGATGAATATTAATTATTCTGTCACGATACTTGGCTATCAGTTCTTTGGGCAGTATTACCAAAAAGCCTGCCAGAACTATCAAATCGGGGTTCCACGAATCGAGTTTCTCAATAAAAGCCTTATTAAACGCAGCCCTTGATTCAAAATCTTTGGGGCTTACCGCTACGGCATCGATTCCCGCATTTTTTGCGCGGGTCAGTGCATAGGCGTCTTTGTTGTTACTGAACACTCCGACAATACCCGCATTTGTAATCGTTCCGTTTTGAATGGCATCAATAATTGCCTGCAGATTCGTTCCGCCGCCCGAAACGCAAACAGCTACTCTCAGCATAAAGTAACTCCTTTTTGTCCTTCTTCGATATGGCCAACCACAAATGCCTTTTCGCCTGATTCATTTATGGCCTTAACCGTCGCATCAACATCATTTTTATCTACGGCCAATACCATACCGAGTCCCATGTTAAATGTGTTATACATCATGGTATCTTCGATATTGCCTGTCTTTTTGATCAAATCAAAAATGGGAGGAACATCAAAGCTTGATAAATCAATATGAGCATTGGCGTTTTCGGGTAACATTCTGGGAATGTTCTCATAGAATCCGCCGCCCGTAATATGGCTGCAGCCCTTTACGGTCACACCGGCCTTTTTAATATTTTTTAATGCATGTACATATATTCTGGTAGGCTCAATAAGCGCCTCGCCCAATGTCTTGCCTAATTCATCATAATAAACGCCGAGGTTTTCCTTGGTAACATCGAACACTTTTCTTACAAGAGAAAATCCGTTACTATGCACTCCTGAGGATGCTATTCCAACCAGAACATCGCCGGCTTTAATGTTTTCGCCGGTAATCAAATCTTTTCTGTCTACAACACCTACGGCAAATCCTGCCAAATCATATTCGTCCTCCGGCATCAATCCCGGATGTTCCGCAGTCTCGCCGCCGATCAAAGCCGCATCCGACATCTTGCATCCTTCGGCAACACCTTTTACGATAGTGGCTATCTTTTCGGGATAGTTCTTGCCACATGCTATATAGTCAAGGAAAAATAACGGTTCGCCTCCGGCACAAGCCACGTCGTTAACACACATTGCTACGGCGTCAATTCCGATGGTATCATGCTTATCCATCAAAAATGCCAACTTAACTTTGGTGCCGCATCCGTCCGTTCCGGACAGTAATACGGGGTCTTCCATATCCTTAATGTTTTTTAATGAAAAAGCTCCGGAAAATCCGCCCAGAGATCCCAATACTTCAGGTCTCATGGTTCCTTTTACATACTCTTTCATCAATTCTACCGATTTGTATCCGGCTTCGATATCAACTCCGGCTGACTTGTAATCCATATGTTTCTCCTTTTTATTTATAATTCTTGTATCCGACTTCCTGTAATCTTTGATCTTTCGTTTCTACCTGTTCCTTAAGGTTGTTCTTATATTCCTTAAGTTTACATAATATTTGTTCATCAGATGTGGCCAGGATTCTCAACGCCAATAACGCTGCGTTGGCTCCTCCGTTTATTGCTACTGTAGCCACAGGAATACCCGAAGGCATCTGGACTATTGAATAAAGAGCATCCTGTCCGTCCAAAGCACCGCCGCTCATGGGAATGCCGATTACGGGCATGGGGAAGATTGCCGCACACATACCGGGCAAATGAGCTGCCATACCGGCTCCGGCTATAACTACCTTTACTCCCCTTTCTTCTGCTCCTTTAGCATATTCAAAAAAACAATCCGGTTCTCTGTGAGCCGAGATAATTCTCATCTCATACGATACTCCGAATTCATCCAATATGGCTGCTGCTTTTGACATGACACCCATGTCGGAATCAGAGCCCATTACAATTGATACAACACTCATGTCTTTTTCCTTCCTAAACATACTGTAACAGGTATATGAACCCATTAACCCACACTTAGTTATCATACTAAATAAAGGGGCAAATTGCAACAATATTTAGATAGCGCACGAAAAAAGCCCCACTAGATATTGGGGCTTTCAAAGGCTTCATTTAATACTTCGCATCCGCTTAACGAAAACCTGCCGTCTTCAATAACGGTGATGGTTTCATCGGAATAGGTCACAACACTGAGTTCACTTAATTCATCATACGGAATTGTCACATCTGTGTGACAGTTAAAATATGCTTTAAGCGTATCGGTAAATCTCATAAGAGAATAATCGTTTTCCTTGGACACTATTTCTTTGCCGTCGGGATTATACACCTTGACCTCTTCGCAGTGAGAGTAGCAGGTATCGCCGAACGCAAAATGCGGTCCGGTCTTTTCGGCAATCAAAATCGGCATTCTGTCTTCGATTCCGTACTTTTTGGCCATGACATAAGCCGTAGTATTGGTTCCTACAGCAAACTCACCCATGGGCAACGTATCATGATTAAACAGTACATTTTCTTTGATATATCGCCTGTTGTCTTCCTCGGAATCAAAATTGGTGCAGCTGTAGTCTTCAATCATTCCGTCTTTTATTTTCAGGGTGAAATCCTTCATCAAAAGGCCGTTGAGATATACCTCCTTAACATATAGAGTTCCTTCGGTTCCTTTCAACGCAGGTGAAGTAAACACCTCTCCTACCGGAATATTAACATCGGCCACACAGTTTTCAAACTTCGTCTCCTTTTCCGGATTGTTTAGTTTACATAACTGTATCTTGAGATTTGTTTTATTATTTCCCTTACCCTTTACAATCACATAATCGGCCGTATCAAATACATCAATCATCTTTTGCTGAACATTGCGATAAAGCATATAATCAAGCGTATTCAGTTTTACCGTTTCGTCAAAAATCGCCTCAAAATCCGGGCCTATTAACGGTGTCGGAAAAGCAATTATGGTAAAGCTGCGTTCCTCTTCGTTAATATATTCGTTCTGAATCGCCATGGCTTTTGATGTAAATTCAACCGAAAGCTGTTGCTGCGTTTTATCAAACTTCGGAGCATTTTTAACACTCACGTACTCCGGCGCACTTTCTCCGAAGGATTCCATCACGGCAGGGCCGGCATACACCGAGGCTTCTTTTTTATATTTTTCAAAAGATTTTCTGTAACTTTCCAGTTTAATCTGATTAATTCGGGCATCATAAAAAAGCGCCGAATCTTCTTTGTGTTCAAAATCAAACTGCCTTGAAAATGTAGCTCCCTGGCAGCCGTTCTTTACTATTCCGCGACCCGAAAGCAGATTGAAAGAAGCTCGTCTGAAGGTTGCCAAAAGCCCCATAGCTTCAAAGTTCTTCATTGCTTCTTTGATAACGGGTTCAAACCCCAAAGGATATCGAATCTCGACTATTTCCTTTTTGGACAAATCAATGCCTGCATTTACAAAACCTATCCTGTAGCCTTCCGAAAAAGTATCGGCCATTTTCTTGACCGTTTCCTTCGGCAGAGAGTTGATGTGATTCAAAGTTTCAATCTCGGTATCCGTAACATATTCGCCCAGCAGAAACAGATCTTTCGGATCATCAAAATCATGTTCCTTGAGCATTTTGGCAAAGAACGATTCCTTTACGTCCAGAAAACTCTTAATCTTTTCAAACACGGCATCCGACGAATAATCGGAAACGTAATAAAAGAAGTTTTCTTTCAATTCATTGCCGTTAGGCAAACGTTCTTCATCTGTGTATAAACATGTAAATGAAGAATATATCTGCAAGAATAATTCCGCGCGAATCAGTAGATTATGTAAACTGCATTCGTATGCATACGGAATCATTGCCATCAGCTCGGCATGGAGAATCGATAAATATATCTCGGCATCATTTTGAGCGTTCTCGTGTGTTATGTCAACCTCGTGTTCGTATACTTCCCGGTTAAGCTTTTGTAATGTATCGAAGTCTAGTTTACATAACTCATTATTCTTGGCCTGCTCATATATATTAATGACCTTCAAAATAAAATCTGCCTCCCCGGCAAAATAACCTTGCAGCTTTGAAGGCAGAATCTCCTCATTCGGAATATCCGATATTCTACTGTATATCAACTGAAATCTTTCTTCCAATTCAAATACTCCTTTATACATAAGCTCCGGCATACAAAATCAAGCTAAGGAGCACCAGTGCGAATAAATTCGTAAGTACCGCACTAATCTTAAACAGTGCAAATTTGTTGCTTGAAATAACCGAAATCACGGCCAGAATACATCCCACTATTAAAAAAATCGTAGCAAAAGAAGCCGCTACCGATGCTCTAACCACATCGGCTCCGGCACAAAGATACGATTTCTGTATGCAGATTAAATATGTAACGGCGGACAGCACTCCGAAAAATGTGGAGTATGCTCCGGATACGGAATGCGTTCTGCCGGTATATGTGTATTTTTTTCGTCTGGCCATTTTACTTATTTTTATGCTTTGGCACCGTAAAGTGCGTAATACTCATCAATTGATTTCTTTAACGAATCGTCTATCAGAATCTGTCCGTCAATGGGCTTATTATATAAAGCTTCAACGACATCTTCCATTGTTACGATAGATCTGGCATCAATGTCATATTTTTCCTTAATCTCCACAAGTGCCGACTTATCGGAATCAAGTCCCTTTTCCATTCTGTTTAATGAAACCATCAATCCCACGATTTTGACATCGCCCTGAGATTTAATAATCGGGAATGTCTCTTCGATGGATTTTCCCGAAGTGGTTACGTCCTCGATCATGACAACTCTGTCACCGTCATTCATTTTAGAACCCAATAAAATGCCTGTGTCTCCGTGATCTTTAACTTCCTTACGATTGCACGAATACTTTACGTCTACACCGTACAGCTTCGATATAGCCATTGAAGTTGCTACGGCAAGAGGAATTCCTTTGTATGCAGGTCCGAACAGGATGTCAAAATCCAATCCGAAATTGTCATGTATCGCCTTCGCATAAAACTCTCCGAGTTTGGTAAGCTGCGATCCCGTTACATATGCTCCCGCATTCATAAAAAACGGCGACTTTCTACCGCTTTTCAAGGTAAAGTCTCCGAATTTCAACACTTTCGAATCAACCATAAATTCAATAAACTCGCGCTTGTAATCTTCCATTTTATTCTCCCGTTTCACTAAAATATTTATCCAAACCGTCGGCTATTCCGTCGACAATTTTTAGCTGGTAATCATCATCTGCCATCAACGCATCTTCGTTGGGATTGGTCATATACCCCATCTCAATAATGGTAACGGGAACTTCACACCAGTTAATTCCGCTCATGGTATCCGTTTCCCAAACCTTTTCTTTGACGGCGCCGGTTGAAGCAACCATACTGTCAAGTATACATTCGGACAGTTCAAAGCTCTGTTCGTATATATCCGCGCAATAAGGGCTTTCCTTTGTAGGGCATATGGTCATCATGCCGCTTGCGCCGGAGTTTTCCGAGCCGTTCGCATGAATGCGCAAAAAAGCATCCGCCTTGGCATCGTTTGCCATCTTGGCTCTTTCGGCATTTGATATGTTCACATCATTTTCCGTTCGTATCATCAAAACTTCGTAGCCGCGGCTTTCGAGTTCCTTTTGCAGTTTCAAAGATACCTGCAAGTTAAGTTCGTATTCCGGCAGATTGCTGGATACACCCTGTGTTCCCGATGCTACCTTGGCCTTCATGGTACTGCTTCCGGGCCCCACCGGTTCCGTATCGTTGTTGCCCTTTAACTGATGACCGGCATCAATTGCGATAAGCTTCGAACCGGTTGAAGCAACATTAGCATCATCTGCAGCATCGTTTCCTTCTTCATATTCAATAATATCAACCTTATCGGAATAATCGGAACTGACAAAGGCGTTTTCGCCCTCATATATAATCTCGTAAAATCCGTCTGTCTCACCGACATACTCAAATTCATCTCCGATACCGGCCTTTCCTATTACCGTTGAGTTCTCATCGGTAGACGGATACGATCTGATATTCACATCACTTGAGGTGATTTTAACTACAGTGGATAATACTTCGGCTTCATCTTCGCTGTCTTCAAATTCACTGAGCGGAACGGCTATTCTGGAGTCTTCGTCCATCTTTTCCATTCTGCCCACGCTCTCCAATTCAATTGAGGAAATGGGATTTTTTTCCTTTTTATCTTCAAGGCCGCACGCTGTCAAAAGTAAAACAGCCAATATTAAAATCAAAAAATAACAATAAGTCTTCTTCATGAAAAATTCCTTATATCCATCCTAACTGTAGATTATAACATAAACCTTCTACATTCTATATGAAGAATTATTCCTGCTTTTTGTTTTTTTCGTGACACGTATCGCTCATGGGACAGGACGCACAGTTCTCCCCGCAGGAATTGATGCCCTTCTTCTTATTGGATATAATTTTCCGAATAGCCAATATAACACATATTAAAATAATTCCGAGTATGGCCACAGTGCCCATTATTCATTCTCCTTCGCAAGCATAACTTAAGCCACCCGAAAGGATGGCTTAAAATCATTATTCTTCGTTTTGAAATGTACTTTTTCTGAATGTAACAAATATGTAGTAAACAACCAGGCAAACTGTCGGGAATACTACAAACACCGTCAACAGGAACGGATAAAACGAAAGATCAAGCCCCGCCAGCATATCATATATTGAAGCTCCGCTGCTTGTCATCGCCGCTATCTGTTCTCTGACCAAAATCAACTCCTTGTATGAAGTGATTCCGGCTCCGATACCGCACAGCACAGGAATCGGGTACATCCACATGGGAATTTCCACCGCTCCGCCCGTTTTTAACATAAAATACACGGTAACTGCCAGGATAATCATTTCCAAAATCGGTTCGGCTACAGCTAAAACATCATTTTGGAAAAACAGTTCCATCAGCATAAACAAAACGATGGTACAAACCGGAATGACAACCAAAACAATGTTAAACCTGGCTGTCGGGTCTTCCCTTTTGGATGCCTTTGTGGCAAAAACTGCAGCTACGATAAATATCAAAATATACCAAATCATTTATTGATTCTCCTCTGGATTCTGCGGTATCTCAAATATGAAAAGAGTAATACCAATACGGTTATTATACCAAGCAGCATCGGAATAGGGAACGCATTTCCCAAGAAAACCAAAACGATAAACATGAAAATGTTGAAAAATATTGCAGGGAACATGTAAAAAGCAACCGCCGAGCCCTGCTTTATTACTTCGATTTCATTATCCCATTCCAATTTTACGTGCTTAATATCACACATCATTCCGTGCAATGTTGAATACAAACACAATGCCAATCCGCAGGCTATCATAGAAATGACATCAAGTAAAGAACAGCCGCACTTTATTCCGAAAACCAGATTGCAGAGAATCGAAACCGGGCACATCAAAATCAGCTGAAAGAGAATCTTGCCGTCAAAAAGCTGTTTACGACTAATCGGAAGCGAATCGACTATCCATACATTTTTCCCTTCCAGTGAATATGACATGCATGTCGTAACTTCCATGGCCAGAATCATATGCATGATGAACGGAACTCCGGCAGCGAGCGCATGAACAGATGCTGTGCTTCCCGGCGCAATCATTTTAAAAACGCTGTTAACATCAACAAATAGAGCTATCAGTGCAGCTATGAGTGCCAGCACCAAACCCATACCGGCGTTTACCAGGTAATTGGTTGATCCCGTAAAGCGCTTAAACTCTTTGAATGCTATGGACTTTTCTACGCTTCTCACTTTCTGAGAAGTCATCTTGTATTTCTTGCGTCCTATTCCGGACATGAGCCTTGAATTGATGCTGCGATACTTGGTGCTGATCAGGATAAATGTCAGTTCAAAAAGCAAAACCGACACTCCTATCATCAACAAAATGCCTGATATGCTCTTTTTGCACACAGCATCTCCAAACCACAGTGCAGGGAAATAATATCCCGCACCTGCCATGGTTATGTCGCTGGTCTTTGTGATAATATCTTCCACCTGATTATTTCTGAAGATTCCTTCAATAATAAATCTTAAAGAAAAGCAGAAAATAACAAATATAAACGTCAGTATTGTAGTAACAATGTTTTTATGTCTGAATTTGGCACCGACACCGGCAACCAAGGTTCCGACCAAGGTAGCTAATGCCATGGGAATAATCGGCAGGAAGAATATCAGTGCAATGTATATTATGTAAACCAGTGCTCCCGGTTTTTCACAAATGCCATACCCCAACACTAACGGAATCGACCCTACCAGAACCACCGGCAGATTATCTCTGTACATCTGCAAAAACTTTGCTTTGACCACATCATTTATTTCAAACGGCAAAGCCATAAGCATGTCGTATTCCTTGAAGGCAAACATATACCCGTTTGTTTTCAGCAATGTAAAAATGAATTCCATTAATGCTATCAGCAAAGCATTCAAATAGGGAATGACCTGTGTCATGTTGAAGGCGCCCATTCCGAGAGTAATAACCAGGCAAAAAGCAAACAACATGATATACAGAACAGCCATTCCGACGTATCCGCCGATAACCTTGTTTCTTTTTTTCTTGTCCTTTTCATACTTAAGTACGTTTATGCCGCTGTGTGCACGTATCTGGTTCTTAAGCAATATTCTAAAACTACTTTGCATCCTGGATAACCTCCATAAATACATCTTCAAGAGACTGGTCACCGATTAATTCTTCCATATCTCCCTGAGCCACAATTTTACCGGCTTTAATAATGGTTATCTTGTTGCAGAGTTTCTGTGCTACTTCAAGTACATGCGTCGAAAAGAAAACAGCACTGCCTTTTTCACACATCTCGCGCATAAAATTCTTTAATACCAAAGCTGCCTTGGGGTCAAGGCCGACAAAAGGTTCGTCAAGGACGAGCAGCTTCGGCTCATGAATAAGTGCGGAAATGATGGCTACTTTTTGCTTCATTCCGTGTGAATACGACGAAATCATGTCACCGAGAGCATCCGTAATCTCAAATTCGTCTGCATAGCGTTTGATTCTCGCAGTTCTGGTCTCGGCATCTATTCCGAATACGTCCGCGATGAAATCGAGATACTGAATGCCGGTCAAATGATCGTACAAATCCGGATTATCGGGTATATACGCCGTTACTTTTTTGCATTCCAAAGGTTCGGTTTTAACGGAATGACCGTCAATAAATATCTCGCCCTCTTCGAATTCCAATACGCCGACGCAAGAACGTATCGTAGTACTTTTTCCGGCTCCGTTATGTCCGATGAATCCGTAAATATCTCCTGATTCAACCTCAATGTTGATGTTGTCGGCAGCTTTTTTGCCTCCGCTATAGGTTTTTGAAAAATTCTTTATTGATAAAACACTCATCTTTCTGTCCTCTCTATTTGTGTGTTGCTATATGGTTGCTATTCACAGTCCTCCTCTTTCCGGGGGTACATCTATTTCGTCCGAAACATATTTGCCGTTCTTTTTTCGCTGCCTGACGCATTCCGTAAGCAGATACTCTATCTGTCCGTTAACAGATCTGAAATCATCCTCAGCCCAGGCACTCAAGGCAGCGTACAGCTTTGCATTAAGGCGCAAAGGTACCTGCTTTTTTGTGTTATCAGATTCATTCACTGCCATAATCGTACTCGCTTTCAAACATTAATACAAGCTTCCCGAATTAACCACAGGCTGTGCATCATGGTTGCCGCAAAGAACAACGAGCAAGTTGGAAACCATGGCAGCTTTTCTTTCTTCGTCGAGTTCGACCATACCGCCTTCGTTCAAACGCTCGAGAGCCATTTCAACCATACCGACAGCACCGTCTACTATCATCTTTCTGGCATCAACTATAGCTGAAGCCTGCTGACGCTGGAGCATTACAGCTGCGATTTCCGGAGCGTATGCCAAATATGTAATCTTTGATTCTACAATTTCTATACCTGCGTCTTTAACAGCTTCCTGAATTTCTGTTTTAATTCTTGAAGCAACAACTTCGCTGGAACCTCTTAACGATCCTTCATCGGCCTTTCCGTCACCTGTGGTATCAACATTTTCTGCTACATCATAAGGATAGATCTTTACAATGTTTCGAAGTGCCGCATCACACTGCAGTGAAAGGAATTCTTTATAGTTATCTACATTAAATACTGCCTGAGCCGTATCAACAATTTTCCATGTAACAGCTATGCCGATTTCTATGGGATTACCGAGGCAATCGTTAATCTTTTGACGTGCATTGTTAAGTGTCATTATTTTTAATGATATCTTTTTACTGAACATTTCGGGTGTCTGTACCTGAGGCGAGAAAGTTATCATTGCATTTTTGGAATCAGCAACATCACCGCTTTGGCTTAACTTGGTAGCAGCTGCGGGATTAACTCCGGCGCAGAAAGGATTAACGTAATAAAATCCTTCACCCTTTAATGTTCCGATATACTTACCGAACAATGTAAGTACCAATGCTTCCTGCGGCTTTAACACCTTGAGTCCGAAAAAGAACAGCCATCCGATAGATACCCAAATAATTCCGATTATCATAAGAACCATTGCATGAGCTGCTCCGTAAATAATAGCTGCGATACCTGCCACATATGACAATATAAGAAGCAGCATAACCAACATTCCGTTTTTCTTTCCGTTCAAAACTTTTTCTTTCATATACCAAAACCTCCATTTTTGTATGTAATATGTTTTTGTTTTCTTTTGATATCATTATGATATCACTTTTATATTCGTTGTCAAGTAGGGACGGTCCTTTTTTCGACGCAATCGTAATGTGAATTTTTAATTCCATCAAGGGCTATTGTTATGTAAACCCTTTGTTGAAATTACTCTTGCACGCGACATTTTTGATTCATATCCTATGACGCAAGTAGGGACGGTCCATATTCCACAAAGATGAGGCTTTGGCTTGCAAATAGTATTTTGGGTTTGCGGGCCACGCATGTTTATCCCCTGCTTAGCCGATAATAATCATGTGTCGGGTTGCGCGGTCAATGGCGGGCCACGCTTCGCGCGGTGCATAGCACCATTGACCGGGCAACCGCACATGATTCAATTGTAATCAAGCAGGGGAAGCAAATATAAAGATGCTTTTACCTATTCCGTGGCGCTTCGAGTTATGTAACCCATTTCGTTCACGACGGGATACATTTCCTTATAAATTCAAAAATGTATCCTCTTTTTGGGGATTATCACATAAAGATTCATGCACTTTCTTGACTGTTTGGATACTATTTCATATATTTTCATATCTGTATCCCACTCTTTTCTATTTCAGTGGATAATATCTTGTTTTCCTTCAAATATGTATCCCATCCTTGAGTTATGTCAACTTGTTATGACGATTTACTGCTACATATTCGGATATAATAATGCTGATTTTCGAATCTATGTCCTTTTCATTTTTGCTTTAAAACACATGGGCCCAGGAGGCTTCTGTGATTTACTCTCTCCTGGGCCCCGACACTGCTCCCCCGCTCCAAGGGGCCCAGGAGGCTTCTGTGATTTACTCTCTCCTGGGCCCCGACACTTGCTTCCCGCTCCAAGGGGCCCAGGAGGCTTCTGTAATTTAATCTTTCCTGGGCCCCGACACTTGCTTCCCGCTCCAAGGGGCCCAGGAGGCTTCTGTGATTTACTCTCTCCTGGGCCCCGACACTTGCTTCCCGCTCCCAAGGGCCCAGGGGGCT
>JAZUFW010000020.1:0-27641 GCA_045640905.1 Lachnospiraceae bacterium | reverse complement strand
GGCGATCCTTTGTGGATTACAGAATCACTTGCAGGTGTTGGTGTTGACGGCCGTCACATGGTTACAAAGATGAGCTTCAGATACCTTCATACATTAACAAACCTCGGACCTTCACCCGAGCCTAACATGACTGTTTTGTGGTCAACAAGATTGCCCGAAACATTCAAGAAGTACTGTGCTAAGATTTCTATCCAGACATCTTCAATCCAGTACGAAAACGATGATTTGATGAGACCTACTCACGGTGATGATTACGGTATTGCTTGCTGCGTATCTTCAATGGTTATCGGTAAGGAAATGCAGTTCTTCGGCGCTCGTGCTAACTTGGCTAAGTGCTTACTGTACGCTATTAACGGTGGTATTGATGAAAAGACAAAGAAGCAGGTTGGACCTAAGTATCGTCCTGTTGTAGGTGATTACCTTGACTATGATGATGTTAAGGAAAAGTTCATCGATATGATGGAATGGCAGGCTGATGTTTATGTTAATACATTGAACATTATCCACTATATGCATGATAAGTACTGCTATGAAAGAGCAGAGATGGCTCTTCATGACAGAGACGTTAAGAGATATTTCGCAACAGGTATTGCAGGTCTTTCAATTGTTGCCGATTCATTCTCAGCTATGAAGTATGCTAAGGTTAAGGTAATTCGTGACGAAGACGGTATTGCTACTGACTTCCAGATCGAAGGAGACTTCCCTAAGTACGGAAACGATGATGACAGAGTTGACTCAATTGCCGTAGCTGTTGTTTCAAGATTCATGACAGCTGTTAGACGTCATCATACATACAGAAACGGTATTCCTACAACGTCTATCCTTACAATTACTTCTAACGTTACATATGGTAAGGCTACAGGTAACACACCTGACGGACGTCGTGCAGGAGCTCCTTTCGCTCCCGGTGCAAACCCGATGCATGGTCGTGATACTCACGGTGCTGTTGCTTCATTGGCATCAGTTGCTAAGTTACCTTTCAAGGATGCACAGGATGGTATTTCTAATACCTTTACAATTATCCCCGGCGCATTAGGAAAGGAAGATCAGGTATTCTCAGGTGATATCGAGATCGACTTAAACAAGTAATATTTTGACAGGAGGTGATCCCCATGGATGATGAAGCAAAGATGATTGATGATCTGGTAGCTTTGTTGGACAACGGTGTTCTTAACGGTGTCGGACATGTAAATGTTCAGAACGATCCCGCAGAGGAAGCGCTTATGACCGTTGATACCTTGGGGTGCACCGATTGCTCGAGAACTCCCTTGGCATGTTCGGTTCCGACATTGCACCAGGGACTAGATGATTACAGATAAAAATAGGAGGAAATATAACTATGGCAGAAGTAAGTACAGCTCAGGTTAACAATCTTGTTAACTTGCTTGACGGTTATGTTACAAAAGGTGGCTTCCATCTTAACGTTAATGTATTAAACAGAGATACTTTATTGGATGCACAGGCTCATCCCGAGAATTATCCTCAGTTGACAATTCGTGTATCAGGATACGCTGTTAACTTCATTAAGTTAACACCCGAACAGCAGGCAGACGTTATCTCTCGTACATTCCACGAGGCTATCTAATAATAAAGCTTGATAAGTAAAACAAAGGCCGGTAATCATTAGAAATAATGATTATCGGCCTTATTTGTGTGCGATAAGGCGTCAAGCGGATATTGTGCTTGCACAAATACCCATTTCACGCCAAAGTTCAATCGAGTAGGAAGCCGCCTACTCGATTGATAAAATCGTATAGCGAGCAGGAATTAGTCTGCTCGATATTAATCTGCGAAATCTATTAAATAATCAATTAACATTTCACATACGGTTTTTCTGTAGTCCACAGACGTCCTGTCCAAAGGGAAATCCATTCTCGATAAATATTTACTCAAAATGTCCGCGCGTTCCGTTATCAAAGAAGATCTGCTTTTACCGGCAAATAATTCTTCCAAATCTCTGCATCGAAGAACGGTATCACCGGCAGCCCCTATGGCGATGGATATTTTTTCTATTATTCCGTCATGGAAATTCCAGGAAGCACCGAAACTGATATTTGAAATAGCCAGGGAACTTCTGGCCGATATTTTTTCAAAATACGAGTTCTCATACACTGAAGCTTTGGGAATCAGGATTTCGGTGATTAATTCATTATCAGCCAAATCAATCATCTTTCTGCCCCAGTAAAACTTTTCTACCGGGAGGAGACGCTCCCCGTCGACTGATTGTATGACTATGATGGCATCCAGAATAAAATCTGCGAGCACGGAATCAGCTTTTCCCGCACCGTTTCCGAGATTGCCTCCGAAAGTTCCTACATTACGAATGGCGGGAGAAGCAATCTTGATGATGGCGGAGCGCATTATTCTGGGGAGCAGTTCGGAACGATATCCTTCGGAAAAAGTAACGCAGGCTCCGATATGAATAAATTCATCATCTTCATAGATTTTTCGCAATTCGGGCAAATGGCCGATAAACATAAACGGTGCATTATGAAAATTAACTACCATCAAATCGGTTCCGCCGGCATAAGGAATTACTTTCCTTTCATTCCTGATTTGCAATGCTTCATCTAAAGTTTGAGGTGTGTATGCTTCTACCATAATCCGTCACCTTCCTTTGCAGCATCACTGATGGCTCTGACTATGGAATTGTAGCCGGTGCAGCGACACAGATTTCCCGACATCCCGTCTCTGATTTGAGCTTCTGTAGGATGAGGATTGTGTGAAAGCAGATTCTCTGCAGCCATAATCATACCGGGTGTGCAAAAACCGCACTGAACGGCGCTGAACTCGGCAAATGCTTTATCCAGACATTTGAAACGCTCCGTATTGAGGTAACCTTCGAGGGTCAGTACGGATTTTCCCGAAAGAGTGCCCATGGCAACCAGACAGGAATTAATCAAATCGCCGTCGATGATTACTGAACATGCACCGCACTCACCTTCGCGACATCCGCATTTAACACTGGTCAGTTGATAAGTGTTTCTCAGTGCATCAAGCAATCGGTCTGTCGGTTCACCGCTATAAGTCACATTTTGACCGTTTAAAATGAAATTGATACTATTCATGGTTTTCACCTTGGTTTATACCTTTCAGTGCGTCTGATATATCTTCGGCGACAAAAGGAATGTGAGTCAGCTTTATTTTGTCCGTTCCGCCGAGAGCCTGTTCGAGTGCGTTCAAATAGGCGGCGCCCGGGCCTGCTATAGGTAATTCACCACATCCTTTCGCACCGAAGGGACCGTACGGGAATTCTTCATACTGGAAATCCACATGAAGATGATCGACATCCTTAAACGTCGGGATATGATAATCTGCAAAAGCGGTATTGAACATTCGGCCCTGAGGACCGTATACCAATCGTTCGTATGCGGCATAGCCGATACCCTGCAACAAACCGCCCTCCATCTGGCCTCTGAGTATGTTGATATCTATTGGAGTTCCGACATTGTAGACACCGTAGGCATCCAATATCTTTACTTTGCCGGTTATGGTATCAACCATTATTTCCAGAACAGTGATATCCCATATGTAATCTGCAAATGCATCACCCAAATGAGTTTCCGGATCGAAATCGCCCATATGAGGAGGCTTGGTATATGTTGCCGTAAAGATTTGTTCTTCACCGTCAATCCAGTTTTCCTTAAGCTTTTTGGCGGCTTCGTAAACCATGCTGCCGACGACCATAACGCTGCGGGAGGCAGCAGTAGGGCCTGTGTTATTTGTCAGGTCGGTATCCGGATAGTGAACATCTATCATATCGGTAGGAATATTAAGTGCCTGAGATGCTATTTTGGTAAAGGCGGTTCTGATTCCCTGTCCCATTTCAACCTGGGAGGTCTCGATGGTTATGGTGCCGTCTTTGTGTTTGATTATCTTGGGTGTGGCTTTGACGCCGTCCCATTCGCCGCCACCTCCGAAGGTACATCCCTGGTTGCCGAACCCGATTCCGATGCCTCTGCGATATCGACCTGTTTGAGGCTTGGAATAAAGAGAACGTTTCTTTTCGAAATCCGTTGCTTCGTAAGCCATGGATAAAAGCTCGGGAATCGGAACGTGAAAATAGTATTTTCCGTTATTTGATGTCGGAGTATTGTCCGAAGCAAAATATTTCTTTTTAAATTCAATCTCATCCTCATGAAGATGAGAAGCCAAATGGGACATGGCCATATCTATTGCAAATACTGCCTGAGGATTACCGAAACCACGGAAAGCTCCGCAGGGAGGAGTATTTGTTTTCATTACCTTTAGATTAATATGGATGGCATCAAATGAGTACATGCAGGGCATTTTGTAAAAATACACCATGGCCACATCGCCGGAAGAGGAGATGGATGCACCGGCATTAAGCATAGCGTTCGCTTCCATGGCGGTTATTTTGCCATCCTTAAGTGCGAATCGGATTTGGGTGTGAGAGGGATGACGTTTTGAAGCAAACTGGATATCTTCGTTTCTGTCAAAGGCTACTCTGACACTTCGACCGGTTTTATATGCAGCCAAAGCAACCTGCGGTGCGAGCAATGAAGGAAAATCTTCTTTGCCCCCAAATGCGCCGCCCATGGCATCCTGAGAAACACGAACATCCTCTTCTTTGATATCGAGTGCAAAGGCTACGGAGCGTCTGACTACAAACGGACACTGCATGGAGCCGTGCACGTGCAGTCTTTTGTCCGGATCGAATTCGGCCATAATGCTTTGAGTTTCCAAATAGGCCTGGTATTGATAACCGGTATCAAACTCTTCTTCATATATTTCATCGGCTTCACTGAAGGCCGATTCATAATCGTTTATATGTCTGTCAAAAGTAATAAAGTCTTTCTTGGCTTCGGATAAAGTGATGACAGCCTCGAGCGGAGTGTATTCGACCACGGTTTTTGAAATGAGTTCGCGAACGGTCTTGTCGCACGGACCTACCATTATTCCCAGAGGCTGTCCGTAGTATTCCGTTTCTTTATCGGCAAACAAAGGAGTACTGTACTGCAGAGCTTCCTTTTCTTCTTCCGACATTGATGAAGGAAGATCATTACACGGATAAAGAGATATATTTTTGGGAGCATCCTTGGGACCGAAGAAGAAATAGCCCTCGGGAAGAGGCGGCAATGTGACCTTGTCTATTAGGGCATGTGCGTTGGTAGAACGAAGCAAATGTCCGTATAGAATCTCGTTTCCGTTCGAATCAAGTAAATAGTCGGAGACATACTTTACGGATCCTGTTATTTTCTCGTCATGATCGACTCTTTTAATTGGAGCGCTGATTGGATGCAACATACGAATGTAATCCTCCGGGGTATCCGCATCGGCTAATATGACATCGCTGTCAGTTTGAACATCGGTTACGGATAGTTTGTTTTCTGTGATGGCACCTGACAATCCGCCGGGGCCGTTGTATTTCATAATTATTTCAGAACAGGAACTGCTAATCAGAATCGGATGTCCCGATATACCTTTGTAACAGGGACGTTTTACCTGTGAAACGCTTTTTTCCTGCATTAGTGCTTCGTAGATTTTTTTATCGGGGAGAGGAATGTCGCAGGGAGTAATAAAAATACCTTCCGCACATTTATCGACAACGGACAGAGCCAGCTTTACGGAACTAAGCATATCGCTTGATTCGTATGACACGTTATGAACAAATGTAACATCATATCCGGACAAATGCTCTTTAAGTTCTTCGCTGTTATATCCGGTTACCACTATGATATTCGTGATTCCGGCTTTGCGCATGTTATTTATAATATTGCGAATAAAAGTGGTGCCGTTGATGGAAAGCAATGGCTTGAAAAAATCCATTCTGACGCAACGACCGGCGGCCAAGATAATTCCTGCAAACATATAAATCTCCTATGTGAATAATATATCATATGTAGAAAATTCTTTGAAGAAAAAAGAGCATACCCGAAGGTATGCTCCTCAATAATGCAAAATTCCTATTTGCTTTCGATGTAATCATTGAGCTTTGTTAAAAGCTCGTCAACATCTATTCCGTGAACCATGGCAGCTTCGCCCAATGACTCAAATGCATGTGAGGGGCAACCTACACAATGCATACCTGCCTCAACCAAAATGTTTGCTGTCTGAGGATCAAGAGACAAAATCTCGCCCATGGTCATTTCTTTTGTTATTTTAGCCATATCAGATACTCCTTTCCGAACGTCTTTTTTTTATGCCGTCTAAAATCTTTTGTTTCTTCTCAATCGCACCTTTGGCGCTCATGGCCGGAACACCTTTTAATCTGTAAGGTTTTCCGAGCTTTTCGTATTTTACCTCACCCATCGTGTGATAAGGCAAAACGTCGAGAGCTTTTAGATTGTTAAGCCCTCCTATGAAATATCCCAACTTGAAAAGATACTCGTCATCGTCGGTATAACCGGGGACAACAACGTGACGTATCCATATGTCTACATCTTTTTGGTCAAGATATTCGGCGAATTTAAGAATCTGCGTATTGGGTTGCTCACACAAATCGATGTGTTTTTCGTTGTCGATATGCTTTATGTCGAGCATAACCAAATCGGTCAGCGACATCAGTTTATCAAGCTTTGCCGTAAACTCGACGTTGTCTTCGTTATATGCAATACCGGATGTATCGATGCAGGTATGAACGTTCTTCTCTTTGAGCAAAGAAAAAAGGTCAATCAAAAAATCCACCTGCATCAAGGGCTCGCCGCCTGTAACGGTCAAGCCGCCTCCGTTTTGATAAAACGGTGCATTACGCTCATACTGTTCAACAATATATTCCGGATCCATCATGGTACCGCCGTTCATCGGTTGCGTGTCCGGATTGTGACAATACGCACATCGCATGGGACAGCCCTGAACGAACACAACAAAACGTGTTCCGGGTCCGTCAACGGTGCCAAAACTCTCCAGTGAATGAATTCTGCCCTGTGTCATATGTATTTCCTTACAAAAACCCCGCCTTTTGGCGGGGGAAGTTTTAAAGCTGTGAAAGTGACTGAATTGCACATCCTTCGATTATCGGTTCGAAATGCTCCGACAAATAAGCTTCAGACCCGGTAACCGATTTAAGGCAGGTGCCGTACTCGGATAAAATATTGCACACTCTGTTGTAATCCGAAGGAGTGTGACCGGATTTGCTTACGGACAAAAGATAGCCGTCATCCCCGTCTTTGTATAAAGAATTGATGCCGTCGTAGAACGGAGTCAGTATCTTGGACAACTTGATAATCTCGTCCATGGTCTCGAACGAATATATACGAACCGTAACCATTGAAGCGGATGCTTCGATAATCTTTTTCTTGAGATCCTTTTTGAAAGCAGCTTTTGCGGCTGTTTTGGCCTCTTCATCGGACATCTCCGCCAAATCGGTGGAATTGTTTGATGGAGTGGCAGGATTAATATTGGCCGAATGTGTGTTTTGAAGTTTCTTGAATAAATCAAGAACATCATCGGCACCGTCCGCCAAATTTTCAAGCAATGAAGAAAGAGGGTTGTCTCCTTCGTTAACCGACGGAGCAAACTTTGAAAACCTGGTATCAAGTTCTTCGGGATCGTCCACTTTGGTAATAATCAGAACGATACAGTCCGATGAAACAGGAATGGCTTCTATCATCAAAGGAATATCTTCGGCTTCAAATCCGAACTCAAAGGATGCCTGCTGCATCATGTCTCTGAAAAGTGTTTTAGCCTTTTCGGAGCCGTAAGCCAATTCGCTGATTTTCAGTTTCCTGGTCTGCAAATCCTCTTTTGTAAGAGTGCAACGTATTTGATTGTCGTTTACTTTTTCTATACGCATTTTCAAATCCTTATTGCGAATACATAGATTTTCGCACCTTTATATTATACTTGTATGGGCAACTTAGTCAATAAATGCACCGATAATTTATAGAATTTTAATAAAAAGTATTTGTGAAATATTACCAATAAAATGAAAGAAAAGTGTTGACATATTTGGTAATAATTGCTATATTTACATACGAAGGCAGTCCTAGTTCGTATCGGTAAGGAGGCGAAAGGACCATTTCTTAAGTATTATTTAATCTCTTTATTCTATTAATTTACATTAGTATCTCAAGAGATCTTACAAGCTACGTGCTTGATCGCAATTTTCCACTAAGTTTTCACAGAATATTTCAATTGCGAAACTGCTAAAATCATTTTTGATACATTGGAGTGTCTTCCTAACTATATATCGGCCGTTGTTTGGGAAATCTTACTCATCACGTCTTTTGGTAAAGCTCGGATTGGGAATACCTATCTGATTTTTGATTCGATAAAAGAAGACTCCAAAACGCAAAGGATAAAAATTAAATGCCGGTTTCCGACAGTTCGAGCTGATTTTTTAGTAATGACGGTAAATAAATAGTTTGTTATAATATAGGGCGATTGGAGGATAGACATGAAGAAAAAAATTTTGCCGTTTATCATTGCAATCGTCCTGATTTTCGTGGTTGTGGGCGTTAGCTTCGGTAAACAGATTTTGGATAAATATTCATACTCGAAAGAGGTTTACGATCTGGTAACCTATTTTGAAAACACATCGGAAAGTGACGTAGCTATTATTTTACAGAATGACTTTATGCCGGACAGGGCATATCTCGTTGACGGAACTTACTACGTTGACCTTGATTTTGTTCATACATATTTTAATGACAGATTTTACTATGAAGCATCGGACGGATTGCTCATATACACATTGCCCGATTCGATGAATATTGCTTCGATAGGTTCGACGACGGTTCGTTACAACGACTCGGATAAGGATTTGGGTTATATTCCTTTCCGCATATTCGAAGATAAGGAAATAGTGGCGCTTGATTATGTAAAAGATTATGCCAATTTTTCTTACGAAGCATTTGAAAATCCCGGGCGAATTCAGATTTATACCGAGTGGAACGACTGCACCGTAGCCAAAGTTAAAAAGGATACGCAGGTACGTCACAGAGGCGGAGTAAAGTCCGAAATCTTAAAGGAAGTAAAGCAGGGAGACAAACTTACTGTTATCGAGCAGATGGATGATTGGTCCAAGGTAAAAACCGAGGACGCAATTATCGGATTTGTGGAAAACAAGCGACTTACGGATATTATGCCGGAAATGCCGATTCCCGTTACCACATACGTAGAGCCTGTCTATACCAATTTGTGCAGAGACTACAAGATTAATATGGGGTGGCACGCAATTGCGGGAATAGGCGGCAACTCAACGCTTGAAGATTACGTCAGCAATACAAAAGATTTGAACGTAATTTCGCCCACGTGGTTCAGGTTGACCGATTCTGTGGGCAATTTCGAATCGTTCGCGGAGCAAAGTTATGTGGATAAAGCTCACGGAATGGGACTTGAAGTGTGGGCGTTGGTAGAGAACATCGAGCATTCTGCGGACGTTGATATGATTGCTCTTTTGGAGAGCCTTTCTACCAGGGAAGTACTGATAAATAATCTGATTAATGAAGTCCTGACATACGGAATAGATGGAATCAATATAGACTTTGAGATGCTTCCTTCGGGAGCGGGTAAAGCTTTCAGCGAATTTATCCGCGAATTGTCCGTTCAATGCAGGGCTAATAACATAGTTTTGTCCGTAGACAATTACGTTCCGATAGGAAATACGGGATATTATGACAGAAAGACGCAAGGTGAAGTCTGCGATTATGTAGTCATAATGGGATATGACGAGCATTATGCCGGCAGTGATGAGGCAGGTTCCGTTGCGTCAATAGATTATGTCGATAACGGAATAGCAAAGACGATTGAGGAAGTGCCGGCCGAAAAGGTTATTAATGCGATTCCTTTATATACCAGAATATGGACCACCAATGGAACGGATGTGACTTCACAGGCGGTTGAGATGCCCAAAGTTAAAGAGTGGATAGCCAATCATTCGCTTACGCCCGTGTGGGATGAGGCAACATGTCAGAATTATGCCGAATTTGAAGACAATGAAGGATTACATCAGTGTTGGATTGAGGATTCGGATTCCATAAAAGTAAAACTGAATGTTATGGATAAATACAATATCGGCGGAGTGGCCGAATGGAGATTGGGCTTCGAAACACCTGAAATCTGGGACGTTATTTCGGAGTATGTAAACGGTAATGGAAACTAAAAAGTGCATTATTGATAAGAATTTTATAGATTGCGAAACACTTAAGGAAGCGGGAGAAATTATCAAAAACGGCGGTTTGGTAGCATTTCCTACCGAAACGGTGTACGGCCTCGGCGGTGATGCTTTTAACCCCGAGTCGTCGAAAAAAATATATGCCGCCAAAGGCAGACCGTCCGATAACCCGCTCATAGTTCATATATACAGAATTGAAGATATTCATAAAGTGGCAGAATCCGTACCGGAAAAGGCATATGCTTTGTTTGATGAATATTGGCCGGGTCCTTTGACAGTTATCCTGCCCAAGAAGAAGGAACTTCCGAAAGAAACTACGGGAGGACTTGATACGGTAGCAGTCAGAATGCCGTCGGATCCTATTGCGGCAGAGTTCATTAAGCAATCGGGAGGCTTCGTGGCAGCGCCCTCTGCGAATCGTTCGGGCAGACCGTCCCCTACGGTGGCCAAATATGTAATCGAGGATTTGGACGGACTGGTTGATATGATTATTGATGGCGGCGACTGTGAAATCGGGCTGGAATCAACGATAATCGATTTGACCGAAGAAACACCGATGATATTGCGCCCCGGATATATTACCCCGGCCGACCTCGAAAGAATATTCGGTTCCGTTTCGATAGACAAAACCATCATTTCGGATACGGATAAGGCCAAACCGAAAGCTCCGGGAATGAAATACCGACACTATGCACCGAAGGGTGAATTGACCATTGTGCGCGGAAAGTCCGAAGAAGTCATCGACTACATTAATAATAATTCAGCCCAAATTGCTGCGTTAAATAAACGAATCGGGGTAATATGCACCGATGAAACAAAGGCTTCTTACAAAGCCGACTCCGTAAAAAGTCTCGGAAGAAGAAGCGACGAAAGAGCAATAGCAAAGAATCTGTTCAGAATATTGAGAGAGTTTGATGATGAGCAGATTGATGTTATTTTTGCCGAAGGATTTGAAAACAACGGACTGTCAATGGCAACGATGAACAGATTGCTGAAAGCGGCAGGCCATAAGGAGGTATATTTATGATAGCTTTAGGTTCGGATCATGGTGGTTTGGAACTGAAAAACGCAATAAAGGAACATTTGATTTCAAAAGGTTACGAGTGTAAAGACTTCGGAACGTATGACAGCAGTTCCTGCGATTACCCTGATTTCGGTGAGGCTGCGGCACGGGCCGTATCAAGCGGGGAATGCGATCGCGGAATAGTTGTATGTACCACAGGAATAGGTATTTCGATTGTAGCCAACAAGGTTCCCGGAATCAGATGTGCTCTTTGTACAAATGAATTTTTGGCAAAGATGACACGCCTTCACAATGATGCCAATATGCTGGCATTGGGACAGGCCGTAGTCGGAAAAATGCTTGCGTTGGAAATAGTGGATACATTCCTGGAAACTCCTTTTTCAGGTGAAGAAAAGCACTCACGTCGTATAGGAAAGATTAAGCAGATTGAGGAGTAATTATCACAAACCCAACAGGCTGTTAGTATGCACAATTGCCGTTATTACGGCAATTGTGCTTTTGCTGTACGGAAAACCGCCGATGAAGGTGTATGCATCGAAGATTTCCGACCTCGAGGAGCAGATTAAAAAGGCTAAAGAGGAAAAACAGGAAACACAAAACAAGATAAACGCAAATAAAGAAGAAATAAGCAGTTTAAGTAACACGGCAGATTCCCTCAAAGGGACGTTAAATCAACTGAATGATGAGCTCAGCGAAGTGAGCGATAATCTGTCCGAACTCGAAGAAAAGATAGACAATAAAAATGCCGAAATAGATGAAATGACACTGGCTTTGAACGAAGCGCTGGAGATAGAGCAGACGCAATATGAAGAGATGAAAATCAGAATTCGCTTCATGTACGAAAAGCAGGATTATGTTATTCTGGAGAACCTTCTCGGGGCCAGAAACTTTTCGGATTTTTTGAATAAGAATAATTACATCGAATCGCTGGCTGCATATGACAGGCAGCAGCTTGAAGAATACCGTCACACCAGAGAGGTTACGGAAGAAGCAAAAGCTTTGCTGGAATCTCAAAAGGCGGAACTCGACGAACTTAAACAGGAAGCGCTGGATGAACAATCACGTGTTTCCGGATTGGTGTCGCAAACATCGTCATCGCTTATTGCGTATGAGTCCGAGATTGAAGAAACGGAAAACGAAATGAAGGAGAACGAAGCATTTATGGCTAAGCAGCAGGAAAGCATAGATGCCCTTCAAAAAGAACTCGAAGAAGAAAGACGTCTGTCACAACTGGCTGCCCGTTCGGCCTGGAGAGATATTTCACAGGTGACATTTGCGGCGGATGACAGATATCTGCTGGCCAATTTGATATATTGCGAAGCCGGTAATCAGCCGTATGAAGGACAGCTGGCTGTCGGAGCGGTTGTTATGAACCGCGTTATGAGTTCGGTATTCCCCGATACGGTTGTCGGAGTTATTTATCAGAAGAAACAGTTTTCACCTGTGGGAAGCGGTCGACTGGCACTGGCTTTGGCGCGCAATGATGCCACCCCGGCATGCTATCAGGCAGCCGACGCGGCCATGTCCGGCCAAACTACGGTAGGAAACTGCCTGTTCTTCAGAACACCCATCGAAGGACTTAGCGGAATCCAAATCGGAGGCCACATATTCTATTGATAAAATCAGTTGGGAATATTCAGATAATCAAGCAGGGAATCGAACCTGCCGTCATATATGATTTTGAGCAGTCTGTCGAGTTTTTGCAGACTGCTTTTTAATTGTTCCAGAGTAATCAGATTACCGTTTAAGGCTTCAACCAACTCATCCAAATCCACAACGCGCACCGAACCGTCCGGATAAATCACGACATCGGCCAGCAAATCGGTGACCAAAAGTTCGTTTTTGTCCGCATCATAATCGTAATCTACTATATCGCAGTACCAATACAGCAACGAATCATCCTCTCGACAGAACTTGGAAACTTTGTACCCTTCTTTGAGGAAATACACGCTTGAACCGTGATGAAGATCCTTTTTGGGGCGCAGAGTGTTCCACTTTGTTACGATGTGATCTTCGGTGCATTCGAGAATGATATCATCCTTTAAAAGAATGCATTCGGAGGGGATGAGTCTTTTTCGATACAGTGTAGGATTTGTCATTGAAACCTCCTTTTTCAGTTATCATTATCATACGTCTAAAATTGTGTGAATTCAATGCAAATTAGCAATTATTTTGATAGACAGTTTAGCGAATTTTTCGTATAATGATTAGGAGTGCAGTTATGCTAAAGTAGGTGTTTTTTGATGAAATTTGATAAGAATGTGCGAAGGACATTTTCATTAATCGGACAGTTTGGAATCAATATGCTTGTTCCGATTTTTCTGTGTTCTTTTTTAGGTATTTTTATTGACAGAAAACTGGGCACCTCGTTTTGGATGATTATTCTGTTTTTTGTGGGAGCGATAGCCGGAGGTTATAACGTATACCGGATGTCCAAATCCCAGCTAAAGAAAAAAGATCCCAATTCGGCATACACCCATGTGGGACGCGCTCATCAAAATAACGAAAATGATGAAACAACTGATAGTAAATAAGCTTAACCGAACGGTTTTTGAATTGTGGACGGGAATTTTGGCATTCGGGATTTTATGTTCCGTGGTCGTAATCTTTGTCAATAACCCGGGATTATATATTCTCTGCCTCTTGATAGGAATCCTGAGCGCACTTGCGGCAGGCTATCATATGTGGTGGTCGATAGACAGAGCACTTGATTTGGGTGAAGAAGGCGCGACCAAAAGCATTCGCCTTCAGTTCCTGATTCGATATTTGTTTTTGACGGCTGTTCTGGCGTTCACGGGTATATTTTTCGGCAGCTATGTATTGGCTGCATTTTTGGGAATTTTGGGAATCAAGGTCGGATCGTATCTGCAGCCTGTTTCCAAAAAATTGAGTACGGCTATTTATGGGGAGGAAATTCTTCCTGATATCATTGAATTCATAGATGATGACGATGACGTCAAAAAATAACTGCGACAGCAGTAAGAAGGAGGTGACTTGATGGAACCGGTAGTTTTGTTATCCGAAGCAAAGGAAGTAGACTTTTTTATTCATGGGATATTTTCATATGAACTCTTCGGACAAACACTGTGGATTACTACGACGCATGTATGTTTACTAATCGTCATGCTTATTCTGATCGGCTTCTTTATAGCAGCCGGACACAGAATGAAAAAAGCAACTGAAGTACCGACGGGATTTCAAAACGTACTGGAATTGCTGGTGGAATTCCTTGATGGAATGATTAACGGCGTTATGGGCAAATTCGCTCCTAAATTCCGAAATTATATCGGAACGCTGTTTATTTTCATTTTCTTCAGCAACATTTCCGGACTTCTGGGACTTAGGCCCCCGACAGCCGATTACGGTGTGACGTTTGCTTTGGCGGTAATCTCATTTACGCTGATCCATTACAATCAATTTAAGTATCAAAAGGTTAAGGGGGTTGTTTCCGGACTGATGAGCCCGTGGCCGTTCTGGCTTCCGATTAACCTGATCGGAGATTTCGCGGTGCCCATATCGTTGTCATTGCGTTTGTTTGCCAATATCCTTTCGGGTACGGCAATCATGGGCTTGATTTACACACTGCTCGGAAAGATAGCGTTGATTTGGCCCGCAGCATTGCATGTCTATTTCGATTTGTTCTCGGGCGCAATTCAGACCTACGTTTTCTGTATGCTGACGATGACTTATATTCAGGATGCATGCAATACAGAAGAAGCGTAAAAATACGTATTTATGGTAGTATTACCTAAAAATAAGGAGGATTTAAAATGAATTTTGATGTGAATTTTATTAAAGGTTGTTCAGCAATTGGTGCCGGACTTGCTTTGATCGCAGGTATCGGACCCGGTGTCGGCCAGGGTATCGCAGCAGGTCATGCCGCAGCAGCAGTTGGTCGTAATCCCGGTGCTAAGTCAGACATTACTTCTACTATGTTACTTGGACAGGCAGTTGCCGAGACAACAGGTCTTTACGGTTTGTTGATCGGTATTATTCTGTTGTTCGTACAGCCTCTTGCAAAATAGATTTCCAAATAAGGATAACGAAAGGAGAGGCTTAACATATGAGCAGAGTATTTGATCTAGACCTGCAGTTGCTTGCGGATTCTGCCCTAATGATCGTAGCCATCTTCGTACTGTTTTTGGCAGCATCGTATTTCCTGTTCAATCCTGTCAGATCCATGCTTGAAAAGCGTAAGGAAAAGATTAAGGACGAACTTGAAAATGCCGCTAAGGACGAAGAAGATGCCAGAGCTTTGAAAGAAGAATATACTCAGAAGCTCAAGGATATCGATAAGGAAGCCGAAGCTATCCTGGCAGATGCCAGAAAGAGAGCTCTTGATAACGAGAGCAGAATTGTGGCACAGGCTAAGGAAGAAGCTTCACAGATTATCGAAAGAGCAAAGACCGAAGCACAGTTAGAAAAGCAGAAGGCAGCAGACGATGTGAAGAGAGAAATGGTAGTCTTGGCATCTTTGATGGCCGGAAAAGTTGTAAAAGCTTCTATCGACACTGAAGTACAGGAAGCAATGGTTAATGACACATTAAAGGAAATAGGTGAAAGCACATGGCTAAGCTAGTCTCTAAGACATACGGAGAAGCTTTGTTTGAACTTTCGGTTGAGGAAGGCAAGGAGGAACTTTTCCTTGAGGAGATAGAACTCATAAAGGAAATCCTTGATTCCAATCCTGATTTTGCCAAGCTTATGAACCATCCCAAAATACTTAAAGAGGAAAAACTCGAAGTTCTTGAAAATGTGTTCAAAGGACGCATTAGTGATGAACTGCTCGGATTCCTGCACTTGATAGTGACCAAGGACCGATATACGGAGATAGATTCGATTCTTAAGTATTTTACCGATGAGGTCAAGAGACTAAAAGGAATTGGTGCTGCTACCGTCACTACCGCGCTTCCGCTGAAGGATAGTCAGAAAGCCGAAATAGAAAAGAAACTTATCGAAACCACTTCATATAAATCGATGGAAATCGAGTATGTGGTATCGGAAGAACTGATCGGCGGAATGAAGATCAGAATCGGCGACAGAGTAGTTGACAGCAGTGTTCAGACGAAGCTTGACAAGCTGCAAAAGGAACTTTTGAATGTTCAGGTTTAACAGCTTGAAATGACATGAGTGTCATATAAATAATTAAGAAAGGTGCGCAAGACTCATGAATATGAATCCTGAAGAAATCAGCTCTGTTATTAAAGAGCAGATAAAAAGATATGCTTCAGAACTTGAAGTTAAAGACGTGGGTACCGTTATTCAGGTGGCAGACGGTATTGCACGTGTACATGGTCTGGAAAACGCAATGCAGGGAGAATTGCTGGAGTTCCCCGGCGAGGTATACGGCATGGTGCTGAACCTCGAAGAGGACAACGTAGGTGCGGTTCTTCTGGGTAGCCAAAAGAATATTAACGAAGGCGATACCGTTAAAACTACGGGTCGTGTTGTTGAGGTTCCTGTAGGCGATGCTATGCTGGGCCGTGTTGTTAATGCTTTAGGTCAGCCTATTGACGGCAAGGGACCTATCGCAACGGACAAGTACAGAAAAATCGAAAGAGTTGCTTCCGGTGTTATCACCAGAAAGTCGGTTGATACCCCTCTTCAGACAGGTATTAAGGCTATCGACTCAATGGTTCCTATCGGAAGAGGTCAGAGAGAATTGATTATCGGTGACAGACAGACAGGTAAAACTGCTATTGCCATTGATACTATTATTAATCAAAAGGGACAGGGTGTTAAATGTATCTACGTAGCAATCGGTCAGAAAGCTTCCACCGTTGCTTCAATCGTTAAGACACTTGAAGATTACGGCGCTTTTGCATATACAACAGTAGTTGTTGCATCTGCATCAGAGTTGGCTCCCTTACAGTATATAGCTCCTTATGCCGGATGTGCTATCGGAGAAGAATGGATGGAAAACGGAGAGGACGTTCTGGTTATTTATGATGACTTAACCAAGCATGCTGCCGCATACCGTACACTCTCTTTGCTCCTTCGTCGTCCGCCCGGACGTGAAGCATATCCCGGTGATGTATTCTACCTTCACTCTAGACTGCTTGAGAGAGCTGCCAGAATGAACGAGGAATACGGCGGTGGTTCTTTGACCGCATTACCTATCATCGAGACACAGGCCGGTGACGTTTCGGCTTACATTCCTACCAACGTTATTTCTATTACTGACGGACAGATTTATCTTGAAACGGAAATGTTCAATTCAGGTTTCCGTCCTGCTATTAACGCAGGTCTTTCAGTATCACGAGTTGGTGGTGCCGCACAGATCAAGGCCATGAAAAAGATTGCAGCTCCTATCAGAGTTGAGCTTGCTCAGTACAGAGAACTTGCAGCGTTTGCTCAGTTTGGTTCGGAACTTGATGCCGTTACCAAAGAAAAGCTTGCACAGGGTGAAAGAATTAAGGAAGTTCTTAAACAGCCTCAGTACAAGCCCATGCCTGTTCAATATCAGGTTATTATCATTTACGCTGTAACAAATAAATATCTTCTTGGTGTTCCCACAGCAGATATTACGAGATTCGAAGAAGAATTCTTTGACTTCCTTGATACCAAGTATCCTCAGATTCCGAACGCTATTGCAGAGGAAAAAGTTATTTCACAGGATACAGAGGAAACACTTAAGAAGGCGCTTGAGGAGTTCGTAGCTTCATTTAAGTAATCACACAGTGAGAAAGGAATTTGATTATGGCCTCAATGAGAGACATAAAGCGTCGCAAGGGCAGTATTCAAAGCACACAGCAGATTACTAAAGCCATGAAGCTGGTTTCTACAGTTAAACTGCAAAGAGCCAAAAGCAATGCCGAAAAATCCAAAACGTATTTCAGAGCAATGTATGATACGGTTCATTCCATTCTCAAAAAGACTCAGAATCTGGAACACAGATATCTGAAGGCCGGAGAGAGCGGAAAGAAGGGTGTAATTGTGATTACATCTAACAGAGGATTGGCCGGAGGATATAACTCAAACGTAGTAAAACTGATAACCAAAGGCGAACTGGCCAATGAAGATCTGGCTATTTATTCTATCGGAAAAAAGGGAAGAGATGCTCTTTCAAAGAATTATGAAATAGTCGAAGATTATTCGGATTTTATCGAAGAGCCGGTTTATGCCGAAGCCATGAAGGTATCGGCACAGGTGCTCAGCGATTTTGAAGAGGGTAAGATTTCGGAAATTTATCTGGCTTATACCGGATTCAAAAACACGGTATCGCATATTCCGACATTGTTAAGACTGTTACCGGTCAGTGTCGAGGATACCATGGAAGAGGATGAAACCGAAAGCGAAACAGATAACGTTCTGATGAACTTCGAACCCGCCGAAGAAGAAGCCTTGGATCTGTTGGTTCCCAAGTATATCACCAGTTTGATATACGGAGCCATGATTGAAGCTGTGGCTTCGGAAAACGGAGCCAGAATGCAGGCAATGGATTCCGCAACAAGCAACGCAGAAGAAATGATAGATAGTTTAACCTTAATGTATAACAGAGCTCGACAGGGTTCTATTACACAGGAATTAACAGAAATTATAGCTGGCGCAAACGCTATCAGCTAAAGAAAGGAAGAAACAATGGCAGATAACACAAAGCGCGGAACCGGTAAGATTACTCAGATTATCGGTGCCGTACTCGATATTAAATTTACCGACGGTACGCTGCCCGAGATTAATGAAGCTATTAAGATTCCGTTGAAAGACGGCACTTCATTAACGGTTGAGGTTGCTCAGCACTTGGGTGATGACACTGTTAAATGTATTGCCATGGGTTCAACCGACGGACTTGTCAGAGGTATGGAAGCTATAGCAACAGGTGCTCCTATTACCGTACCTGTAGGTGAAAATACTCTGGGTCGTATTTTCAATGTACTGGGTGAACCTATAGATAATAAGCCTGCTCCGGAGGCTGTAGCGTATGAGCCTATTCACAGAGCAGCTCCTGATTTCGTAGAGCAGTCTACGGAACAGGAATTATTGGAAACAGGAATTAAAGTCGTTGACCTTCTTTGCCCTTACCAAAAGGGTGGTAAAATCGGTTTGTTCGGTGGTGCCGGTGTAGGAAAGACAGTCCTTATTCAGGAATTGATTCACAACATTGCTACCGAGCACGGTGGATATTCAGTATTCACAGGTGTTGGAGAACGAACCAGAGAAGGTAATGACCTTTACAACGAAATGACCGAATCAGGAGTTATCGATAAGACAACAATGGTATTCGGACAGATGAATGAGCCCCCCGGTGCCAGAATGAGAGTTGGCTTAACAGGGCTTACAATGGCAGAATATTTCCGTGATAAGGGTGGAAAAGACGTATTGTTGTTCATCGACAATATCTTCCGTTTCACTCAGGCTGGTTCCGAAGTTTCGGCTTTGTTGGGACGTATGCCTTCAGCCGTTGGTTATCAGCCCACACTGCAGACGGAAATGGGTGCATTACAGGAAAGAATCACATCAACAAAGAATGGCTCTATCACATCGGTTCAGGCTGTATACGTTCCTGCCGATGACTTGACAGACCCCGCACCCGCTACTACATTCGCTCACTTGGATGCTACAACGGTATTGTCGAGAGCTATCGTAGAACTCGGTATTTATCCCGCAGTTGATCCTCTTGATTCTACATCGAGAATCCTCGATCCCAGAATCGTTGGTGAAGAGCACTTTAATGTAGCCCGCGGAGTTCAGGAAATTCTTCAGAAGTATAAGGAATTGCAGGATATCATTGCTATCTTGGGTATGGATGAATTATCTGAAAATGATAAGGTAATCGTTAACAGAGCCCGTAAGATTCAAAGATTCCTTTCACAGCCTTTCTTCGTAGCAGGACAGTTCACCGGTTTGGAAGGAAAATACGTTCCTATCAGTGAGACTATCCGCGGATTCAAAGAAATTCTCGAAGGAAAGCATGATGATATTCCGGAAAGCTATTTCCTGAATGCAGGTTCTATTGATGATGTACTTGCTAGAGTTAAATAGTACTGCGGTACAGTTTAAAGAAAGGCAGGTTCACCATGGCAGATTTGTTTAAATTAAAGATTATCACTCCCGACAGAACATTCTATGAGGGAGAGGTTTCGATGGTTGAATTCAATACTACCGAGGGAGAAATCGGTGTATTAAAGGGTCACATTCCTTTGACGGTAGTGATTGCTCCCGGTATTATGACGATTACGGAAGAAGACGGAATCAAAGAAGCTGCACTTCATGCAGGATTCGCCGAGATTCTTCAAGAGGAAGTAATCATCATGGCAGAGATTATTGAATGGCCTCACGAAATCGATGTGGAAAGAGCTCAGAGTGCCAAAAACCGTGCTGAGGAAAGACTTAGACTGAAGGAATCTTCTACCGATATCGCGCGTGCTGAGACGGCATTGCAAAGAGCAATTGCAAGAATTAATGTAATTAATTAAGTTTTAATGAAAGGTCCGGCTCGCTATTATTAGCGAGCTGGACAATTTTAATTGTAAATGAAAAAAGCCATTATAAAGGTTTTGGTGGTATTGGCAACATTTGTTGCTACCGTATTAATCACAGAGAATATCATAAATCTAGATACTGTCGATATGACTACGGATATGCTGCCACCTACTATTCCGACTGTTTCAATTCAATAT
Organism: Lachnospiraceae bacterium; assembly: GCA_045640905.1. Taxonomy (GTDB): domain Bacteria; phylum Bacillota; class Clostridia; order Lachnospirales; family Lachnospiraceae; genus JAILLW01. The sequence continues at coordinate 6,919 of JAZUFW010000020.1, read as the reverse complement.
AACGGCATTACGATAAATCGTCTGTACGGTTATGATACCGATATGGAACCGGGGTATATGAGAGAGAGTATTACCCCGCTTATGAGCGGCAGAAAAATGAGGCTGAATGTGGAGACCCACGGAAGTTTTGTTACAGCCATGCGTTATGAAGTCAGAAATGTTAGCGGCGACAGACTGATAGAAGATACGCCCATTGAAGATTTTGTTGTCAACAATCAGAAAATTATTTCTGATATCACTATTAAAGATTTGATAGAAACCAATACCGAATATGAGTTCATTTTGTTTGTAACTTTGAACAATGAAAAAGAAGTTCGCTTCTATTCGCGTATCATTATTCCCGAAGAATATTATGTTTCCGACAAATTGGAATATGTGTCGGATTTTTCAAATAAAACATTCAATAAAAGTGCTGCGGAGGAGTTAAGGAAGTATCTGGAACCAAATTCCAAGGCAGACAATACAAACTACGGATATGTAGACATTCATTCAAGCTTTGACCAGGTTACATGGGGAGATTTGGACCCTTTACGTGTTACCGATCCGGTGATTACGATCAAAGAACTGTCACCCATGACGGGTTCATTTATCGTGGAATATTACGTTTCCACGGATATGGATTCGGATATTTCATATTATAAGGTTCGTGAGTTTTACAGAGTCAGATATTCCACGGAGAGAATGTATCTGCTTGACTATGAACGAACCATGGATGAAGTCTTCGTTGATGTCAAAAAATCCTACAGAGATACTAATATCGTTCTCGGAATAACCGGTGGAGCAGAGAGAATGGTTGAAAGTGACGATGGTAACAATTTGGCATTCGTAACGGGCGGAAGACTCTACTCCTATAATGTTTCGGATAATAAAATGGCATATTTGTACGGCTTTTATGAAGCTTTCAACGAAGATGTCCGATATATGAATGACAGGCATAATATTAAGATAATGAACGTTGATGAAGCCGGAAACGTTACTTTTTTGGTTTACGGATACATTAACCGTGGGTCACATGAAGGTCATTGCGCGGTAATAGCATATTATTACGATGCTGCCGTTAACACGATCGAAGAATTATTGTATATAGATTCCAATCATGCACCTGATTTGTTGATTAAGGAAGTTGAACAGCTTTCATATATGAATTCGGAAGGGCTGCTTTATCTGTTGACCGGCAGTTCGTTATATGAACTCAATTCAAAGACACGAGTGCTGAAAGTTATTGCCAAGGACTTGACGGAAAACTCATACAGACTTTCTGTCAACAACAAGATGGTGGCATGGCAGCATGGATCCGATAACATGGACTGTCAAGAAGTAAAGCTTATGAATCTTGATACCGGCAGAATAACTTCGATCACATCACTTCCCAATGAAACTATAGCACCGTTGGCATTTATGGGGACGGATTTAATCGTAGGTAAGGCCAGAAAAGACGATATTACCAAAGATACAGCCGGAAATACCATTATTCCGATGTATGAGATAACCATACAGAATGAGCTCGAAGGTATTCTGATGACCTATGATTCCGGTGACATGTATGTGATTGGAAGTGAGATAAATAATAATCAGATTACTTTGCATCGCATAATAATATCCGAGGAAGGAAGTGTCAGTGAAGCCCCGGATGATCAGATAATGAATTCCGAAGACGTTACTTCGACGAAGAACAACATAGAGTACGTTACAGATGAAAGATTAAAGCGTCTGTCCGTGATTAATACGGGAAAGAGTATTGAACAGGATGCAGTTAAACATTTGTCACCCAGAATGGTGTTGTTTGAAGGAAACAGAGAAATTGATCTGTCCGGCGGAGAAACTGATTCGTATGTTGTGTATGGAAGATACGGAGTAGACAGCTTTTCTGTTAATTCGAGCGTGGCTGTAACGAGAGCATATGACATCTCGGGAATAGTAATGACCGAAGACGGAAATTATATTTACAAAAAGACCAGCCGAAAGACGAAAAATCAGATTATGGCGATACAGGCCGCACCTGCGGATGAAAAAACAGGAGCATTGGCGGTTTGTCTTGATACAATGCTTGAACACAGAGGAGTAATCAGAAATTCACAGTACATGCTGGATCAGGGTGCCACATTGATAGAGATAATGGCGGATGCTTTGACGGACTGCGAAATTCTGGATTTATCGGGATGTTCATTGGATATGATATTGTACTATGTCAATCAGGATATTCCGGTGCTTTCCGTGATAGATGAAACACAGTCAGTATTGATTATCGGATTTAACGAAACGGAAATAGTAGTTATGGATCCTTTGAAAAATGAAGTATATAAGATCTCCGTTGACGAGGCAACAAAATGGTTTGAGGAAGGTGACAACACCTTTATCACATATGTACCGAAAGTAGAAGGCTAGATTATCTAAGGAGGAAAATATGTTTTACGACGGCAAAATTTTAATTGGTAAAAGTGAGGATAAGGACATTTACATTTATCCTAAAATGGCAAACAGACACGGACTGATAGCAGGAGCTACAGGAACGGGAAAAACCATTACGCTCAAGGTAATGGCTGAATCATTTTCCGATGCCGGTGTTCCCGTATTTTTGGCTGATGCTAAGGGTGACTTGGCCGGAATGTGCAAGGAAGGCGTTAATTCCGATGATATGATAAAGCGAATGGAGTACTTTAACCTTAATGAAAAGGGATTTGACTTCACGAAGTACCCTGTTAATTTCTGGGATGTTTACGGTGAAAGAGGTATTCAGTTAAGAACTACCGTTTCAGAGATGGGGCCTCTTCTTTTGAGCAGAATTTTGGGATTGAATGATACGCAGACGGATATTCTTAGCATCGTATTCAAAATAGCCGATGACAATAATCTGTTACTGATAGATACCAAGGATTTGAAGAGCATGTTACAGTATGTTATCGATAATTCAAAGGATTTTTCCGCAGAATACGGTAACCTGCCCGCGAACAGCATAAATGTTATTATCCGTGCTGTAGTGTCTCTTGAAAGCGACGGCGGAGATCAGTTCTTTGCAGAACCTGCGTTAAATATTAAGGATTGGATTAGAACAAATGAGGACAACGGACGTGGATACATTCAGATTCTTGAATGCGAAAAATTGATGCTCAATCCCAAGATGTATTCAATGTTCTTGTTATGGATGATATCCGAATTATATGAAACCCTGCCCGAAGCAGGCGATTTGGAAAAACCCAAAATGGTCTTTTTCTTTGACGAAGCTCATATGTTGTTTGACTCTGCTCCGAAAGTATTGCTTGAGAAAATCGAGCAGGTTGTTAAGCTCATACGTTCAAAGGGTGTAGGTATTTATTTTGTAACTCAGAATCCTCAGGATATTCCCGCCGGTGTTCTGTCTCAGTTGGGAACCAAGGTTCAGCATGCTTTGCACGCATACACCCCCAGTGAACAGAAGGCCATGAAAGCAGTTGCAGACGGCTTCAGAGTTAATCCGGCCTTCGATACATATGATGTTCTCGGTGAATTGGGAACAGGAGAAGCATTGGTATCCGTTCTCATGGAAGACGGTGTTCCGAGCATAGTTGAAAGAGCAAAGATTCTGCCGCCTCAGTCACTTATGGGTGCAATCGATGACGGAACTTTGAATGAAAAGATCAACAATTCGTCATTGTTTGATAAATACAGCACTTTCGTTGATAATGATTCCGCTTACGAGAGATTAACCAAACTCTACGAAGAGGAAGCTGATAAAGCAGCAGAAGAAGCCAGAATACAGGAAGAAGAAAAGGCGCAGGCCAAAGAAGCTTTGGCACAGGAAAAAGCTTTGGCCAAGGAAGCCGAAAAAGCTGAAAAAGAAGCTTTGAAAGCTAAAAAGGCCAAGTCAAGCGCAGTCAAGAAGGCTGCTAAATCTGTGGCAAGTTCGACAGCCGGAACAATCGGACGTGAAGTCGGAAAGAGCCTTGGCAAAAATGTCGGAGGCTCATTCGGCAAGACGCTGGGCGGAAACGTAGGTGCTTCGCTCATGAGAGGAATTATCGGAACATTGTTTAAATAAGTCATTTGGGGGATGGCCTATGACTGCAAAAGGATATCACGTATATTTATGTAAGTTTGGGAAAAAGGTTTCATATGTAGAGATTGAGCAGATGATAGAAAAATCAGGTCTGCTTAATGATGCGCACTTCGAGGATTTGACGAATCTGTCGCCCGAGGAAGTGAAAAAGACAATAAACAGACTGATTATCGCAGAAAAGAACAGAGAACTTTCGACGGAGAAAAGATTGGCCGTAGCGCATGTACTGCATACCATGAATCCGGATTCGTATTTCCTGATATTGACGTTGTATGAAGAGCCGGATTTGGCAGCAGACAACGAAAGAATTTTGCGATGCTTTTTCGGCAATCGAAAAATGACGATGATGTCACTTTTTGATGTGAATAAAGCAACATCTTCCGACTGTACAGGGTATTGGAGTAACTTTGTATCGGATATTCCAAATTATTTACCTGTTCATGAGGGAATGCATGCGCGAGACAGAGTCAATGATATCTTTCCTTTGGATGAAAAGCTTACGTCTGTTTTGAGTAAGGCCATTTCATCAGGGAAAAGCAGTGTAAAGACAGTTTTTACCTTAATCTGGGGAAAAATACTTTGTTCGCTTTTTAATCAGGATGTATTGCTTTTGGAAGATGAGCATGACAGCGGAACGTTGGAAAGCCTGCCGATTCTGTATGATAACAGAATGTCAAAAAATGACGCATATCAAAACATTATGGCTCAGTTCATACGCGGTGAAACGTATGATGATATTAACCTTGACGAAATATATGATATGAAATCCGACTGCATATTGGCGGACAAGGTTGTATTTTTGCAAAATTTCAGATATGAGCATAAGTTTGATAAATTCTTATCGATGATGAACGAAGACGATGTATATGTATGCGGACCTCAGAGTACATCGGATGCTCCGCTAATGATATCGTACAACTTAAGAGATGACGGTTTATCGTTGAACTATGTTTACGATGAACGAATATACCAAAAGATTGGAATTTATCAGCTACATAAGGCGTTTTGCTCATTACTTTCCGACTATATGGCCGGATATGTGTTACCGGAAAGGGTAGAATTTGAAACTGATCCCGAATACAATGAGAAAGTCAGAGAGGATAGACGATTAGCCATAAAGGTAAAGCTGCTTGGCAGGTTTAATGTATTTTCAAATTATGCAGAGGATGATTTAACCAATCTGGCTCAAAAAACAGATGTGGTTCACAGACTGTCATGTGAGGAGATTCTTCCGTCTCGTTCGAAACCAAAAGGTTTGTATTTTATTATCAAGGGAATGGTTAAAGCTGAATGGGAGGATGGTAAAAATTACTCGCGTCCCATCAGCATTTTCAAAGAAGGCGATGTATTCGGAATAGAATCGTTGGTTGAAGAAGACGGCAATTCAAATGTATCCTATAAAGCGCTTTCGGATGATGTGGTTCTATTTGCCATTAACAGAAATATTTATAAGCGTGAAAGCATCAAACATCCCGAATTGATGACGAAAGCTTTGGGAATACAGACCTCTCGACTGGAAAAGTTCCTCAGATTGTGGGTTTTGTCGTGAATGAAGAAAAAATAGTTTGAAAAATTGTGATTTTTTTTATTTATTAATGACGATTATTGATTTATTATATGAAAGTACTATTTTTGTTTAATGAATTCATTATAAAGGAGAAAACAAAATGGCAGACGTAAGACCGGAATCAATGGAGAGAATAACCACCAAGGAATTGGCAAAGGCTTTTATTGATGAACAGGTAGCAGCTGTTAGAAAACAGGTTGGAGACAAGAAAGTTTTGTTGGCTTTGTCCGGCGGTGTAGATTCTTCGGTTGTTGCAGCATTATTAATTAAGGCAATTGGCAAGCAGTTAGTATGTGTACATGTTAATCATGGATTGCTTAGAAAAGGTGAACCTGAGCAGGTAGTTGAGGTATTCCGCAATCAGATGGATGCCAATTTGATTTATGTAGATGCGACAGATCGTTTTCTCGGAAAATTGGAGAACGTTTCAGATCCCGAAACAAAGCGTAAAATAATAGGTGCCGAATTCATAGAAGTGTTTGCTGAAGAAGCTCAGAAACTCGAAGGTATTGAATTCCTGGCTCAGGGAACGATTTATCCCGATATCACAGAGTCCAAGGGTGTTAAAGCACATCATAATGTGGGCGGACTTCCCGAAGAATTGAATTTTGAGTTGGTTGAGCCTGTTAAGTTCCTGTACAAAGACGAAGTTCGTTGCGTAGGTAAGGAACTCGGACTTCCCGACAATATGGTTTATCGTCAGCCTTTCCCCGGCCCCGGCCTTGGCGTTCGTTGTGTAGGCGCTATTACCAGAGACCGTTTGGAAGCATTAAGAGAGGCTGATGCAATAGTTCGTGAAGAAATTGAAAAATTGCCGGAAACTCCTTGGCAGTATTTCTGCGCAATACCCGATATCCAGTCTACGGGAATTAAGTATGTGGACGGAGTTGGTCAAAGATATATGGGATGGGCCGTTGTAATCCGTGCCGTTAATACTACGGATGCAGTTAAGGTTACTGTTCCCGAGATACCGTTTAGCTCGTTGTGCGCCATGAGAGATAAGATTGTAGAAATCCCCGGCGTAAACAGAGTCCTCTGGGACATCAGCGAAAAACCCGTCGCAACGATCGAGTGGGAATAGAAAAAGTAAAACCGAGAGCCCTTAATTTACTGGGTTCTCGGCTTTTTTATGCCCTTTTTGAGTACAAAATGAGTACAAAAAGTTTTATTTCTTGTTATTTTACGTTTTATTCATCAAAATCAGCTTCGTTTTTGATTCTAAAATCATCCGGATGCGAGAGGATGTATTTCTTAATGGCTTCTTCTTGTTTGAGATGCCATTCGTATACTTCTTCCATGTCGGAGGTCTTAGGATTGAA
>JAZUFW010000019.1:0-28132 GCA_045640905.1 Lachnospiraceae bacterium | reverse complement strand
CAAATATACAATAATATATGATAAAAGCCTTTGGTTTACATAAAAATATTATGTCAACTAAGGGCTTTTATATTACCGATAATACTATTCCTGTAATAACTATTGAGGCACATATTAATTTATAAATGATGTTTTTCTCATTAAATAATAATTTGCCGCATATTATCGTTACGACGCAGGATGATTGCTTTATCAACGTCATTATCAATACTAAAGAATTTGGATCTGAATTAGCAATAAAAAGCATTTTATCAGCAACAAAAAATAATATACTGATAAACCATATATATTTATTCTTAAATACATTTAATGATATTTTCGTTTTAGTAAATACAAAGTATAAACCGTATAAAATAACCAGATACAGCATATACCAAAATTGCAGCTGATTGCTGTTATCGAGTCCTCTCATGTATATTTTATCCAGAAGACCGGATAAAGCATTTAAAAGTGAAGAACATATAACTAAAAGAATAAACTTAATATTCTCTTTCTTAAACTCTTCACTCTCTTCTTCGTTAATTTTTTCACAATCGTTTCTTTTAATCTTTCGGTTAATGATTGGAATCAATCTTAATGATATTAATCCTATTAATACCAACATATATCCTATCATCTGATTTGCGTGTAATTGCTCTTTTAAAATCAATATTCCAAACAATGCGGAGAACAAGATTCTTGACAAATCTACTACTCCGTAAAGGCTGATAGGTAAATGATCTATCGCTTTAAAACCACAAATCCATGCAAAGAATATTACTATACTTTTTATAGCAATCAAAAAATAATATTTATTTGGCAAATTAATAGCATCGCCAACTTCGGGAATGCAAAAGATAAAAGCAAATAAAGTATATGCAAATAATACTTCCATTACAGTATTACGCGTTAATGCTTTTTTCTTTATTACATCTCTAAACCCTTTGGCGATGCCATAAAATAGGACTAAAAACACCCACATGATATTTCTGTATTACTCTCCCGCTTTACATGTAATAATCCAGGGAGCAGGCTGCATTTCGTAATTATGACGCGAATTTACCTTTGAAACCTGAATTTGAATAATATCAGGATCTGAAATGCAGAATTTCTTGGTATATTCAATCATTGAAGCCGCAATTGCAAAATCGAGTGTATAAATAACAAATTCCATATTGGGATTTATTTTTAATAAAGCATCGATTTCTTTTTCCATGGTTGCGGAAGCAACAAGCATTGTTACGTCAGGAACAGGCAGTCCTTTTAAGGCTTCATCATCAACATGATCAATAATAGTAACATTATTCAATCCGAACTGTTCGACGTTTTCTTCAAGAGCATGTCTGTCATTTCCGTTGTATTCAACAGCAATAATTGAACCTTCGCCGTTTAAGATACCTGATTCTACTACGATGGATTCACCTGATATTACACAAATGTTTTTCCCTTCTTCAATCTGCATTTTTGAAAGGATTACGGCTCTTATTTCCGAACCTACATATTTAACTGATCCTTTGGCCAAAACAGAATTATCCATTCCGAATTTAACAGTTGATCTGGCATTTGGATTCAAAATAAGCATTCCGGCGCTTGCGTTGATACCTCTGTCAATCATATTGTAGACAAAATCTTTTTTAATAGGACCGGTAGGCTCGGAACCTTCATTATATATAACCGTACATTCACCTAAACCGGCATTATACATCCTGTAAAAGATATCCGGATGACCGGCTTCTGTAAATACGAGAACGCAACGATGTGCTTCACAGGCAGGAATCAAATTCTTGTTCTTGCGTGTAATATCAAGGATTTTAACATGCTCTAAGTCAACATCACTCTGATCTGAAAAATACTGAAGCCATGATATGATATGTGAATTATTAAACAATCTATTTTCCATAAGAAAACCCTCCAATACTTATTTAGAACATCTGAACTGTAAATCTTCCCAACGTCTGTCAACTTCCTGCTGGAATTTGACAATCAAATCTTCATTTCCGCTCTTAAATAAATGTTTAAATCTGCCTTGTTCGCGTAAGAAATCTTCAATAGGCAATTTCTTTTTAGGTTCATAAGTCAAAGTCCACTTACCGTGATCCACTTCAAATAAAGGCCAATAGCAAGTATCTATAGCCAATTGACATATCTTCATAATATCGGCAGTTTCATATCTCCAACCTCTGGGACAAGGTGTTAAGAGATTTAAAAAGCAAGGGCCTTCAGTATATATAGCCTTTTCACTCTTTAAATGAATATCTTTAAAATCTTTTGTAAATGTAGATTGTCCGACATACGGAACATTATGTTCTGCAATAATCGAAGCCAAATCTTTTCTTGTTTGAACCTTTCCGTTTGAACAAGATCCGACAGGTGTCGTAGTAGTATCGGCAAACTGAGGTGTAGCACTTGATCTTTGAATACCGGTATTCATATAAGCACCGTTATCATAGCAGACATAAACCATATCATGTCCACGTTCCATGGCACCTGATAATGACTGAAAACCGATATCGTATGTACCGCCGTCACCGCCGAACGTAATAAACTTATAATTTGAATCTTCGGGAATTCTGCCACGCTTTTTTAATGCCTTATAAGCAGTCTCAACACCGCTTAAGGTAGCACCTGCATTCTCAAAAGCATTATGAATATAACTGTCTTCCCAAGCTGTGTAAGGATAAATATATGATGATACTTCCAAACATCCTGTGGCATTTCCTATAACGGCTCTATCGCCTTCGTGTAAGCCTCTTAACACAGCACGAACACCTATTGTAGCCCCGCATCCGGCACACATTCTGTGACCGGGAGTTAATCTTTCGGGTTTTTCCATCCATTCCTTTAAATTATATCCGGCCATTTAATTTTCCTCTTTTCTTGTACGTAAATTAATATATCTGTTTTGTACTATTTCTTTTTTACCATCCAGATAATCGGAAAGTTCACTAAATACATCACAAACATCGTCAACTGTAAAATCACGTCCTGCAAGGCCGTAAGTATACGAAATTGCTTTAACCTTTGAGCCTGCATTATACAATCCGGCCAAAACTTCCATAGATAATGCACCACCATGACCATTATATGATTCTACACGATCCATAATGGCCAAAACCTTACAATTTGAAACAGCTTTAGCGATTTCTTCAGCAGGAAAAGGTCTGAAGACTCTCAATTTAAGAATACCGGCTTTAATTCCTTTGGCTCTTAATTCCTTAACGGCCTGTTTGGCTGTTCCTGCGGCAGAGCCCATAATCAGCATGATAAAATCTGCATCCTCGGTCATAAATTCTTCAAAGAGTTCAAAACCTCTGCCAAACTTTTCTTTATATTTTTTGGCAACTTCAATAATAACATCCTTTGAGTTTTTCATCGCTTCAGCCTGAGCCTTTTTTGCTTCCATTGAATAGCTGCTTATGGCGTAAGGGCCGAAAGACATAGGACAATCGTCCTTTAACAAATACTCTTCGGGATGATATTCACCGACGAAATCTTTTACATCACCGTCTTCGTTAAGTTCAATATTTTGAACAGCGTGTGATGTAATAAATCCATCCTGACAGATCATTACAGGTAAATGAACTTTAGCGTTTTCTGCTATAGGATAAGCCTGAATAAAGTTATCATATGCTTCCTGATTATTTTCTGCATAAATCTGTATCCATCCTGTATCTCTGGCGCCCATACTGTCTGAGTGGTCGCAGTTAATATTAATAGGACCTGACAAAGTACGATTTACCAAAGCTAAAACACAAGGCATTCTGTTAGATGCGGCAACCAATAATTCTTCCCACATAAGGGCCAATCCACAGCTTGACGTTGCTGTCAGCGATCTGGCTCCGGCAGCTTCGGCTCCGATTGTTGCAGACATTGAACTGTGCTCAGATTCAACGGGAATAAATTCTGTATCCATCTGCCCGTTTGCAATATATGTAGATACCAATTGTGGAATTTCAGTAGACGGTGTTATAGGAAACGCCGGCATAACATCGGGATTAATCTGTTTAATTGCGTACGCTACGGCTTCATTTCCCGACATACGATCTTTTATAGACATTTTAGTCTCCTTTCTATAATGCATGTTTATGCTTTTTCAACACCTTCAATCATTTCAATCGCTCCGAAAGGACATGCCTTAACACATATCCCACAGCCTTTGCAATGGTCATAATCGAAATCGGAACGAAGTTTATCCTTAACAGGAATGCATCCATCCGGACAAACAGGTGCGCATAACAGGCATTGCTTGCACAATTCTTTTTTGAAAACAGGGGTAAATGTTCTCCATTCACCGGTTTTAAATTCTTTTGCCGTACCTTTTTGAAACATCATTAACCCTTCGGTTAAGTCTTCATAAGGTGTCTGTTCATTAATTTTATTTAAATCGGTTCTCATTTAAGCTGCTCCTTTAAATAATCATAGGTCAATGTCAATGCTTTCATGTTTCCTTCAATAACTTCGGGCTTTTTAGCAAATTTATGAGCATATGAAGAACGCATTTCCTCAATGAAATTATCCCATTCCATAACTTTGGTTACAGCTACTACAGCAGCAAGCATGGGGGAATTGGGGAAATATTTGCCTAAAGCTTCAACAGAGATTTTTCTGGCATCAAGTGTATAAATATTGCCTTTAAAACCATTCAATAAAGGCTTAATTTCATCAATACTCTTATCGGTATTAACTATGATGCTGCCGTCTTCTTTTAATCCGTTTGTTACATCAACGGATAAAAGCAGGGTTTCGTCTACCACTACAACCAAATCGGGAAAATAAATATTTGAGTGAACCAATATTTCTTCATCCGAAATTCTGTTAAATGCAGTAATGGGAGCGCCCATTCTTTCCGGTCCATACTCAGGAAAGCCCTGAACATATGCGCCTGTTTTGAAACATACATCAGCCAGCAGTAAAGCTGCCGTTTTAGCACCCTGACCACCACGTCCGTGCCATCTGATTTCCAAGTTTTTTGTGCTCATTTTGTGCCTTTCTTTATTTGATTAAACTTAATAATTTATTCATATATGCATACAAATCATCACGATTTTCGCATTTCATGACTATACTTATAAAAGGATTTGATTTAGTGTCTCTCGATAATAAAACAAGACAATGTCCTGCCATATTGGTAGTTCCTGTTTTACCGCCGACTACAGTAATCCCTGCAGGAGCTTTTTCGTTTCCCTGCAAATAGAGATTGGTGGATTTAACATTAACTTCTTTCTCGGTTCCCGACTGATTATAATAAACAGTTTGATATTCTGTAGAGTGAATAATCTCATTAAATAAGGCATATTTAACGGCTTCATTCATAATCAAATACATATCATATGCCGTAGTATAATGTTCATCCGCGGTCAACCCGTGCGGATTAACAAAATGAGTGTTTGTAGCCCCCAAAGCCAGTGCTTCTTCATTCATCATGTTGACAAATTCATCAACTGAGCCTGCGACTCCTTCGGCTATCAATATGGCAACATCATTATCGGAATGAATCAAGAGAATATGTAATGCTTGATCAAGTGTCATTGAATCGCCGGGCTTTAAACCGAGTAATTGCGCACCCGGCTCCGTAATATTAACAGACGTGGTAGCGTATAAATTGGTATCCAGTGAGCAATGCTTCATAGCTACTATGGCTGTCATAATTTTGGTTAAAGACGCAGGATGCAATTGCTCGTGAATATTATCAGCAAAAATAACATCCCGTGAATTAATATCAAATAATCCACCGGATGCCGTTCCGTAATCGGAAATCACAGTATTATTAATGTCACCTTCAGCAACACATAAATTGGAAGAAAATGAGTCGGCAGATTCCGACATTCTTTCATTGGAAACAATACGAAAACTGCTGATATTGGAATCAGCAGTAAAAGGAATAGCATATTTTGATGAGGCGCAGCCGCACAAGAAAACGGCAACGCATGTTAAGAGTGAAATTAAAACCTTATTTGTACATTTCACGCCACTCTAAATCTCCTCTGTCCAAAGACTTAATAAGTAACTCAGCAGAAGCTAAATTAGTAGCAAGCGGAATATTATGAACGTCACAAAGTCTGACTACATTATTAACATCCGGTTCATGATTCTTTACTGTAACGGGATCGCGTAAGAAAATAACCAAATCCATTTCGTTATGTTCGATTTGAGCACCGATTTGCTGCTCTCCTCCCAAATGTCCGGCTAAAAATTTATGAACATTCAGATTTGTTACTTCTTCTATCAATCTTCCGGTTGTTCCGGTTGCATATAATTCATTTTTGCTTAAAATGCCTCTGTAGGCAATACAAAAGTTTTGCATGAGCTTTTTCTTTGCATCATGCGCAATTAAAGCTATATTCATAATAGAAATACCTCCAAACCCCACATAAGATTATACATTATTTTTCGTTACATTGTAACCCCACATTTAAAACAAATCCTATTGCAATAAATGAACTGATTAAGGATGTTAATCCATATGAAACGAAAGGTAACGGCAATCCTGTATTCGGTAAAAGGTAAGTTACAACACCTATATTAATAAAGCTTTGAATTCCCAGATAAGCTCCTGTCCCGCCGGCAATAATTCTGCCTGAAATATCATTTGCCCTGTGGGCTATCATAAAGCATTCGAATATTATCAGGAATATCAAAACAATAACGGAACAGGTTCCGATAAATCCGAACTCTTCACCTATAACTGCAAAAATAAAGTCTGTTTGCTGCTCGGCAATAAAATCAGCATTTTTTACAGAATATATTTCATTATTTCTGTAGCCTTTTCCCGATAATTTACCGGAGCCTATGGCCATGACGGAATATGTCTGCTGATAGCCGGCATCATTGGCAGTCTCCTCTTTGTTAAAGAACGACAAAATACGGCCTTTTTGGTAATCGTTAACTATTTTCTGATCCGGCTGCATTATCAGATATATCAGTATGACAAATATAGGGACTGCTACAGCTACAACACCGCCGATAACTTTGAAACTCAAGTTTCCGACAAACATAATAACTGCAAAAATGAGGCAAATAACCATTGTTGTCGACAAATCCGGCTGTTTATAAACCAAAATGGTAGGTATGGCAAACAGGACAACACTTAGTAACACCCATATAAAGGAATTTATGTTTTCTTCATGTCGTTTTATAAACATCGCAAAGAATAAAATAATAATTATTTTACAAAATTCGGAAGGTTGGAACTGAATTCCCAGGATTTTTACCCATCTTTGCGCACCGTTTGTATCTTTACCGAATATCATAACCATAACAAGCAAAACAATGTTACCGAAATAATATAACCAGTAAAGTTTCAACAGAATTGAATAATCAAAAAGCGATAAAACGAGCATGATAAATATACCTGCTACCACACCCCAAAGCTGTTTTTGATATAGTGACTCGTCTGCGGAAGAAACGGCCATAACACCAATTAATGCAAGCGCAATTACAAAAATAATCAATTTAAAGTTGTAATGTCTGAAATTATACTTGGAAAACATATTTTAATCCGTCTGTGTTGTTTCGTTTGCAAGTGTTGATGCTTCTCCGGTAATCAATTCCTCGGCATCTGAAACATCAAAGTAATATGTTAATACATCCTTGGTAGTGGTAGCTGCATATGTGGAAGAATAACCGAATGCTATTCTCGTAACTATAGCAACCTCAGGGCTTTCATACGGTGCGTAACATACGAACAAGGCATGGTTAGCTCTGTTTCTGTTTTCTTCGGCGGTACCCGTTTTTCCTGCTACCTTTATTGGGAAATCATTGAAAAATGCTTTGGATTCTATAACCTGTCGCATTCCTGTATGAATGGCGCTCCAATAGGAAGGTTCCATTACAAATGTATTTCTGACAGTAGCCTGATTATCCTTTAAAATATTGCCCTGATGATCCGTTACCTTATCAAGCAAAGTCAAATTGTAACATGTCCCTGAATTGGCAACTGTAGCAACATATCTGCATAATCCTACGGTAGTATAAGCATGTGAACCCTGTCCGATAGCACTTCGAACACCGTCTTCGGTAGAAAATGAAGGCGTGGACTCTTCTATTTCAACACCACTTAAATCCGTCAGCCCGTAAGCATCTGCATAAATTGATAACTTGCTTAAGGAAAGGTCTGAGGAATAAGTATTAGTAGGCGTTGTACCCAACTGATAACCCAGTTCGTAAAAATACATATTACATGAATGCTTTATGGCTTCAGTTACGTTTATGGCACCGTGAGCTCCCTGACCGTAAATCCAACATGCGGCAGGAGGCGCAATTTTATCAAATAGACCGGTACAGGTAAATCGTGAGTATGGTGAAACAGTTCCTTCCATCAGCCCTGCTGAGGCAGAAACCATTTTAAAAGTAGAACCGGGAGCGGTTTTATGTCTGGTTGCATAATTTATCATCGGAGTAGACAAATCTTCCTGTAACGATGCATAATACTCTGAATCAACTCCGTTTGCGAGTTTATTGTTATCAAATCCGGGATATGATACCAAGGCCAAAACATCACCTGTATTCACATCCGTAATTACACAGGACGCAGAACAGGGATCAAGTGCCAGCATCGCAGGAGTTACATCCAAATTCTTAATTCGCTGCATCATAAATGAATAAGCTGTTGTCTGTCCGGAATACAATTTATTTTCTTCACTTTCTTCAATCTCGACAATACCCTGCTCAATAAGCAATTTACAAACACTGATTCCTGAAATATTGTCGTTTTTGATCATGAAGGTAATAATTTTCTTTGAAAAATTCCTGTCATTATCCAGTTTTTCAAATATATAATCGAGAATCTTCGAATATATTTCCTTTGAATCCGAATACTGCTTATTCAAATCCAGTTTTGAAACATCAACCCAGTTCATTGATATGCAGTAATTAATAAATTCATAACAGCTTATTACCTCATCGGTAGTCCACTCAATATAAACAGGATCGGTTACATCAACGAGCTCTTTATCAATTATTTTATTTGCATAAAGCTGTTCGACCAAATAACTTTCATAGTTTTTATAATCCCTGCTTAAATGGTCATAAGGAGTTTTGCTTTCGGTTAATTCATATAAGAGCTTATCAAATACCTCCTGCTTTTTATTTGAAAACACTTCATATACTGCTTTTTCTGTATCTTTGGCGTCCTCTTCGCCCATATGTTCAATGCTGATAATATTATTGTTGAATAAAGCAGTATAAACATCATATATCGGTATCTGAATTTTTGAAGCCGAAACTCCGGATGTATCAAATTCTTTTGCGTTTATTATCTTGGCAACCAAAATACCGGCCAAATCTTCTTCCAATATTTTATATGTTGCAATTTGCAAATCTTTATCAATCGTCAAATAAATATCATTTCCGGCAGTAGGTTCAACATAATTTGTGATTTCGGTAGTTTTTCCGACAGAGTTAACGAATACCGTTTGGGAACCTTTTTTACCCTGCAGATAATTTTCCATGGACTTTTCAATGCCCAGTTTTCCGACAGTATCATTGATAGTGTAATCAATATTGGTTTCCTGCAAAGTAGCCAATTCTTCGTTTGAAGATATTTTGCCGGTATAACCTATAATATTTGACAAATATACCGAATCCACGTATTTTCTGACAGTTCCCTCTTCTATCGTTACACCGTTAAGTTCATTATTGTTTTCCATAATAATGGCAACGGTTTCTTCGCAAACATCGTTAGAAATGGTCGTTGTAATATACTTCTGGAAAGAATTATTATTCATTTCATAACGAACATTCAATATTTTTAATAAATCTTCTTTTGAATAACCGTTTCCGGGTACAAAATCAGCGCGCTTAGTATTCTCGTCATACATGCCGATTCTGAATCTGTCCCAACCGCACAAATAATTTATGACTTCTTTGGGCGTTGAAGTTCTTTCTTTTTCCGTCAAGTCATTTATTAAGCTGTGCCCGTATACATCTGCCAAAAATCTGTTGAGTGATGTACCTTCAACCGTAAAAACATAATTACCTTTTTTATCCAGATTAATCTTAAAATCCGAAACAAGTTTATCACCGTTATCTTCTATGATTTGAATTGTCTTATATATGGTAGTGTTAAGATTCAGATTCTTAAAGGTTCCCGATTCATATACGTCTTCGATTGTTACGGAATGAGCCAATTCGTTATATGCCAAAAGGTTTCCGTTTCTGTCGTAAATATTACCTCTGGCGCCGTTTATTGTTATTTCCTTTTTGATACGTGTTTCAAAAGAATTCATGTACTCGTCACCATGAACAATTTGCAAATCAAACACCTTTTGAACGAGTACAAAAAATAAAACCCCCATAACAATAATGAGGACAAAGATTCTGGAAGTAATAAGCTTTATGAATTTTTCTTTAATTTCTTCAAATATCAAAGCCTATAGCTCCTTTTGCCTTAAACAAAGTATGATCAAGCAGTTTATGAATAACCAACAATAGCGGGTAAAAAATTAATGTAACCGCTATTGTATAAATGGCTTCGGGTAAAATGATGTTCAAAAAATAATATGAAAAATCAAATCTGGCACGCAATAAGAACATAATAACGTAGTAAGCCAACGAATAGACCAAATCAGAAGTCAGAATAAGCACAAGCGGAAGTTTAACATCGTCTTCGTAAAATACCTGGTGAAACTTTCCGTTCAAATAACCTATATACATATAAAAAATGGCATTGAGGCCTATAAACGATCCAAAAAAAATGTCTGAAAGCAAACCGCAGAAAAATCCTACCAATAATCCTGCTTTATCTCCGCGCATAAACCCGTAAGATGCTGTGAGAATAATCAATAGATTAGGTACGATTCCACCAAAAGAAATCCACTTAAATAAAGTGGTTTGAAGACAGAATGATAGAATTATCAATATAAATGCACAAATAAATTTTTTCAAAATAAATCCTAATCCGAAGTTACTGTTTGTTTAAGTGTAGTAATAATCAAAACTTCTTCCAGATGTTCAAAATCAACGCAGGGCGTAATCAGTCCGGATTTAGTCAGGTTATTAGAATCCTTTGATATGGTGGATATATAACCTATCAGTATTCCGGGCAAATACTTGTCGGAAATGTTGGAAGTTACGACTTTATCGCCTTCGGCAACTCTGTCGGCGGAATCAACAAGCTTTTCAAAAGAAATAACTCCGTCTTCATAGAGTTTCAAATCTCCCGTAACTACCAAATTATCAGACGTAGAAAGAATCATACCCGAAGTATTCGAACTGTCATCGATAATACTTAAAACCTTAGCCCAATGAGGACCTACTTCACTGATTCGACCAACGAGTCCGGAACCCGCCATAACATTCATGTCTACTTGAATTCCGTCTTCTGAGCCTTTGTTTATGCAGAACGAATGAAACCAGTTTCCGGAATCTTTGGCAATGATTCTGGCACCGATTTTTTCATATTCATCATATTGGGCGTCAAGATCATACAGTTCACGCAATGAATTGAGCTCGTATCTGTCCTGCTGAAGCTTAACGTTTTCAATTGTAAGTTCATCTAACTGGCGCTTTAATTCTTCGTTTTCTTCGGTTAGCGTTTTCAATTCCATCAGTTCCTCCTGACGTAACGACAAAAAAGAACCTGCTTTGGAAATACCGTTTTGTAAAGGAGTAACCAAAAAACCGCCAACAGCACTTATGGGTTTTGAAAGCAAATCAGTACTGAAAGACACTACTATCAGCGCAACACATAGAATTGTTAAAACAAAAAGGAGATATTTACCTTTTATGGTAAAGCGCTCTCCTTTTTGAGGTACTATAGGACTCATTAATTATTTTCCTTCAATTGAGTATGCTACAGATTTATAAGAATTGTCTTTTATAACTTTTGAAAGTCCCAATGCAACGGATGTAATGGGATTTTCGGCTTCGTTTACTTTTAATCCTGTACTCTTTCCGATTAAAGAGGAAAGATGTGAGGTTTGAGAAGCTCCGCCCGTAAGGTATAACCCCTTACGATAAATATCTGCAGCTAATTCCGGAGGTGTTAATTCCAAAATAACTTTTATGTTATCAATGATAATCTTATATTGTTCCGCCATTGCTTCACATACCATTTTGGTAGGAAGTTCTCTTTCAACGGGAAGACCGGTAACGAGATCTATACCGTATACAATGGCATCCGCTCCCTGTGCTTCGAGCGATTTTAATTCATTTTTAACCGATTCGGCTGTCTTTTGACCAATAACCAGATTAAACTGTTTTCTTACTGCATTTCTGATTGATTCATCAAATTTAAGTCCGCCGACCTTAATCAATTTGCTTCGTACGATTCCGCCGAGTGATAAAATGGAAATCTCTGTAGTATCAAATCCTACGTCAACTACCAAAACACCCTGCGAATTCTTTACATCAATATCAAGTCCCAATCCGTCTGCAATTGCTTTTTCAACAACCCATACCTTTTTAGCTTTTACATCAGCTTCCTTTACAAGGTCATAAAAAGCTCTCTTTTCTACTTCCGTAACATCCGTAGGAACCGTAATATAATAGTCTGCAGGTTTAATATTGTTTCTGCAAAGATCGGAAATGAAAAACTTTATAAGTTCTTCCATATTCTTAATATCGGCAATTACACCGTTAGAAAGCGGAAAAGAAATATTAATGTTGGACGGGGCCTTTTCATACATGTCATATGCAGAATCACCGTAAGCAAAAATATTACGCTTATTCTGAATGGCAATCATATTTTTCTCTACCAAAATAGAGTCGTCCGCATGAGAATATATCTTTATATTGCTGGTACCCAGATCAATGCCGAATGAATTGTTCAAAACCATTTAATAAACCCTCGTATCAAAAATAATTAGCATCTTATTTTAGCATAACAAATCAACAATTTAAAGTATTACAAGCTTCTTTGAATACAATGATTCCAAAGACATCATGATTCCGAATTTACCATGTTCGAAAGTGAGTCCTCCCTGAAAATAAACCGCATAGGGATCTTTTAAAGGTCCATCGGCAGATAATTCTATTGAGGAACCTGAAACAAAATTACCGGCAGCCATAATGACGGGAGCATCATATCCCGGCATATCCCAGGGTTCTGGTTTAACAAAGCCGTCAACGGCCGAACCTTTCTGTATCCCCTCGCAAAAAGCACATAATCTATCAGAAGTTCCCAACGTAATAGCCTGAATAATATCAAAACGCTCTTCTGAACCGTTCGGAATAATTGAGAATCCAAGTTTTTCATATATATTCGCTGCAAAAATAGCAGTTTTCAAGGCGTTAGCCGTTACACTCGGAGCCATAAAGAATCCCTGATAGAGTGAAGGCAAAACGCTTAAAGATGCACCTACTTCTTTTTTTAGCCCCGGAGATGTCAATCTCGCAGCAGCATATTCAATACATTCTTTTTTGCCGACAATATATCCGCCTATCGGAGCCAAGCCGCCACCGGGATTTTTAATGAGTGAACCAACAACCATATCTGCGCCTACATCCGTAGGCTCAATCGTTTCCACAAACTCTCCGTAACAGTTATCAACCATGCATAATACGCTTGGTTTAATACTTTTAATGAACGAAATCAACTCTCCTATTCTTTCAACAGACAATGTAGGTCTGGTCTGATAACCTTTTGAGCGCTGAATTGTGACGAGTTTGGTTCTTTCGTTAATTGAATTTCGAATTCCTTCAAAGTCAAAAGAACCGTCATTGAGCAAATCAACCTGCGCATAAGTAACACCGTATTCGGCCAAAGAGCCCTTTGAAGGTCTTATGCCTATTACTTCCTCTAAAGTATCGTATGGCTTTCCGACAGGGCTTAAAAGTTCATCTCCCGGTCGCAATACGGATGACAAAGCAATAGCCAAAGCATGCGTTCCGCACGTAATCTGAGGACGTACCAAAGCATCTTCTGCATTAAAATACGAAGCATAAACCTTTTCCAAGGTATCACGTCCCAAATCGTTATAACCGTATCCCGTAGTTCCCAGGAGACAGCTTTCGGACACGTTATTACTTTGCATGGCACGAATTACTTTTAATTGATTAATCTCTGTATTTTTATCAATAAGTTCAAATCTTGGTTTGAGTGAATTTGCAATATCGGCACAAAAATCATATACTTTTTCGCTGATACCCATCTGCAAATACATATTTTTAGCGTCTGTCATTTTCAATTTCCTTTATCATATAATCAAGTATTTTTTCGTTATCGTAGTCAAATTCGTTTTTGTTTATAAACCGGACGTCTTTTTCTCTTCTAAACCACGTTAACTGACGTTTCGCAAAATGCCTTGTTTCCGTTTTTATCTTTAAAACGGCTTCGTCCAATGATAAAATGCCGTCAAAATAGTCAATTAATTCTTTGTATCCCAGCCCCTGCATGGAAACATAATCTCTGTTTAGTCCGCTGTCGTAAAGTGCTTTTACTTCAGACAAAAGTCCGTCTTCCATCATTTTATCAACACGTTTTTCAATGTTTGAATACAATTTTGTACGATCATCGTTTAATACAAAATATCTGAAATCATACGGTGATTCTTTGATTCTTTCCGTTTCGTTATGTTCCGAAAATAATTTATTGTTTAAGTAATAGTATTCAAGTGCTCTCAAAACGCGTTTTGTATTGTTTTCATGGCAGGTCAAAGCATATTGCGGATCTATTGAAGAAAGCTTTTCATACATAAAGTGTGCGCCTTTTTCATCGAGTTCCTTGGCAAGAGTGCTTCGAATTTCTGAATTATCCTCTTCACTAAAATCGATATCATATAAAACAGCCTGGATATAAAAACCTGTTCCTCCTACAATTATGGGAACTGAACCGTGAGAATATATATCTTCCAAGGCCTGTGTTGCATACTTTTTGAATTCAAAAACATTAAATGCTTCTTTGGGATCCAAAATATCAATAAGGTAATGGTTAATTCCCTGCATTTCTTCTTTTGTAATTTTGGCAGAACCAATATTCAAGCCTTTATAAACCTGCATTGAATCGGCAGATATTATTTCACCGTTTATTCTTTTTGCCAGATTAATTGATAAATCCGATTTTCCAACTGCAGTCGGGCCTGTCAGGATAACCAATTTTTTCTTGTTTTCCATAAATATTAATCCGTAATTCTTTTAAACTTCTTTTCAATTTCGGTTTTTGACATTGAAATCAATGTAGGTCTTCCGTGGGGACAGTTATAAGGATTATCCAGTTTCATCAGTTCCTTAATCAGTTCTTTAACTTCAGGAACGGACATTCTCATATTGCCTTTTACACTTGCTTTGCAAGACATTGAAGCAATTTTTTCGGTAACTACGTCAAGATTTCCTCTTAAAGGATTATCCATAATCTCATCAATTACTTCTTTAAAGAAATCGTATTCGTTGTGTCCGTAAAGGTCAGTCGGAACAGCTCTTAAGGCTATACCGCCGGGGCCGAATTCTTCAATTTCAAATCCAAGGGAATTAAAATACTCGCGGTACGTTTCCAATACATTCATTTCATTGGGAGTTAATTCCAAAACTGCAGGTGGATTTAAGTTTTGCGAAGATACATTCTTTTCATGATATTGTTTAATCAGTCTTTCATAATTGACTTTTTCATGAGCGGCATGTTGATCCATGATGAACAGTTTTTCACCTGTTGATATAAGCCAATAAGTGTTAAACAACTGTCCGATTATCTCATATTCATCCTCTCTTTTGTCTAAAAACCCGTTATCAAAGAGATTTTCCTGAACGTATTCGATTTTTGTTTCCTTTTTCTCCGGAATATCAAAATCTTTCATTTCGTCTTCGGAAACAAAAGAAACAATTTCTTTTTTTAACCCTTCTATATCTATTGTTTTGGGTTTACTTACTTCATCTATTCTGAGAGAAACATTTTCTTTTTCGATTCTTTTACTTTCAAAAGGTTCAAAACTATGCGCTTTTTCAATAATCGCAGGCTTAATTACAATTTTTTCGTTATTAACAGACTCTTCCGGAATAAGGCTTGAATTTTTTAATTCTTTAAATACAAAGCTGCTTAAATCATTGAAGATATCCTCGGCGTTATCAAGCCTGACTTCCATCTTTGAAGGATGCACATTGACATCAATGCATTCGTAAGGCACATTTATCATAAGTACACAAAAAGGAAATTTGTGTTGCATCAAAAATTCCTTATATCCTTCTGTTAATGCTTTGGTTAACACGTCGCATCTGGTAAATCTGCCGTTAATGATAAAGGTCTCAAACGCTTTGGAACTTCTGTTTAATTCCGGTTTTCCCAAAAAACCGTATACTGAGAAGCTTGAAAATTCGGCGTTAACTTCAATCATTTTTGAAGATACATCTTTTCCGTAAATTCTGTATATTACTTCTTTTAAGGAACCGTTCCCTGATGTTTGAAACAAAGTCTTTTGATTCTGTGAATATTTAACGGAAATTTCGGGATGCGATAAAGCAATATGTTCCATCAGATCATAAACATAGCTGCTTTCCGTTTGATTTGATTTGAGGAATTTCTTTCTGGCGGGAACATTAAAAAACAGGTCGCGTACAATAAAAGTTGTACCGTCGGGAGCGCCGATATCTTCAAGTGATATTTCTTTTGAGTCTTCAATAACATATCGAAAACCCATAAAATCATTTGCTGTTTTTGAAATCACTTCAACATTGGATACTGCCGCTATAGAAGACAATGCTTCGCCTCTGAAGCCTAAGGAAGAAATATTGAACAAATCTTTGGCATCCAATATCTTACTTGTAGCATGAGGCAAAAATGCCTTTTTTATCTGACTTTTTTCAATGCCCGAGCCGTTATCCGTTACTCTGATCATGGAAAGGCCGCCATCTTTAATATCAACAGAAATGGCTGTAGCACCGGCATCGATGGCATTTTCCGTCAATTCTTTAACTACATTTAAGGGGCGTTCGATTACTTCTCCGGCTGCAATTTTTTCAATTGTTGATTGGGATAAAACGTTTATCTGTGCCATATTACCATCTGTTCTTAATCATATTCTGCAACTTATATAATCTGTTTAATGCATCGATAGGCCTTAAAGATTCTATATCTATATTCTTTAATTCGTTTATTACATCTTCGTCTGTCGTGGTATCAAACATGGATATTTGTCCTAAGTCCACATCGTCATAATGAGTAGCTTTAAAAGTCTTAGTATCCTTGTTATCAACTGCAATCGCTTCAATTTTTTCGGAAATATCATTATCAATAAGTTCCGAAAGAATTTCCTTCGCACGATCAATTACCATATCCGGTACTCCGGCCAGTTTGGCGACTTGAATACCGTACGATTTATCGGCGCTTCCTTTGATTATCTTACGAAGGAAAATAATATCATCACCCTGTTCTTTTACCGCTATCGAATAATTGTTAACGTTACTCATTTTATTCTCAAGTTCCGTTAATTCATGATAATGCGTTGCAAACAAAGTTTTGGCACCGATAATACGTTTATTTGCAATGTGCTCAAGGCATGCCCAGGCTATTGATAAACCGTCAAATGTTGAAGTGCCTCTTCCGATTTCGTCTAAAATCAACAGTGAAGCAGAAGTTGCATTTCGTAGGATATTCGATACTTCATTCATCTCGACCATAAAGGTTGACTGTCCGCTGGATAAATCATCAGAAGCTCCTACTCTCGTAAATATTCTGTCTGTCAAACATATATCTGCTTCTTTAGCGGGTACAAAAGAGCCAATTTGCGCCATTAAACAAATTAGTGCAACCTGTCGCATATATGTTGATTTACCTGCCATATTCGGCCCTGTAATCACACTGATACAGTTTTTATTATTATCAAGAAGCGTATCATTGGGGATGAATAAATCGTTAATAAGTACTTTTTCAACTACGGGATGTCTTCCGTCCTTGATTTTTATGACACCTTTGTCATTTATTTTAGGTCTGACATATCCGTTTTTCTCCGCAACTGTTGACAAAGAACAATATACGTCGAGTTTGGCTATTGCTTTTGCTGTTTTCTGAATTCGCTGAGTTTCCCCTGCAATAGCATCTCGAATCTTTTGAAAAATATCATATTCCAGAGCATTCAATTTATCTTCGGCGTTTAATATGGTATCTTCAAGTTCTTTTAATTTAGGTGTGGTAAATCGCTCTGCACCTGTAAGTGTCTGCTTTCTGATATAATCTTCGGGAACCAGATTCAAATATGAATTGGTAACTTCATAATAATATCCGAATACTTTATTATACTTAATTCTTAGATTTTTGATGCCTGTTCTTTCTTTATCCTCTTCTTCGAGTTCGGAAATCCATTTTTTTCCCTGCGTTTTGGCATTTCGAAGTCTTGATACATTTTCGTCAAAAGTATCTTTAATAATGCCGCCTTCTTTAAGCGTGAGGGCAGGTTCATCAAGAATTGCTTCATCAATCAAAGAAAACACATCCGAAAGATCATCAATTTCCGAATTTATATTATTCAAATCTTCTGCTTTTAAATCATTTAAAACACTCTTTATATGAGGAAGCATGGAAATGGATGATTTGAAAGCCATGAGGTCTCTGGGCAATGCTGTTTTCAACGAAATCTTTGCCAAAAGTCTTTCCAAATCATAAATCGGATTCAAATACTCACGAATCTCGTCTCTCGAAATAGCATTTTTACCCAGATCTTCAATGCTGTCGAGTCGCAAAAGAATTTCATCTTTGTCAATAAGCGGTTGCTCAATATATGTTCTAAGGGTTCTGGCACCCATAGCTGTTTTTGTCTTATCAAGAACCCAAAGAAGAGAACCTCGTTTTGTTTTATCGCGCAATGTTTCAATAAGTTCAAGATTTCTTCTCGTTGAACTGTCCAGCAGCATATATTTAGATGAAATATATGGGTATAAATGAGTAATATGATTAATTGAAGTCTTTTGTGTCTGATTCAGATATTGAATCAATGCACCTGCGGCAATAATTCCAGAAGGAAAATCATCAATTCCCATTCCTATCAAAGAATTGACCTTAAAATGATTGCATAATGTTCTGGTGCAGCGTTCATCGTCGAAGTATTTTCCTTCAAGCGTAAACAAAACAAAACCAAGTTTGCTTTTATAATATTCAAAATCTATGTCGGATAATAAAAATGCCTCATTACAAATAATCTCTGACGGTGAATATTTAATAATTTCATCAAGAATTGCCGATGAAGAATTAACCTCCGTAAGATAAAAATCTCCAGTGGTTATATCGCATACCGAAATTCCGGAATTGCCGTCAAAATATGACACTGACATCAGATAATTATTCTTGGTTTCATCCAATGAAACACTGTCCAAAATAGTTCCGGGAGTAACAATACGTATAACTTCTCTTTTTACCAGTCCCTTTGCCAGTTTGGGATCTTCCGTCTGCTCACAGATTGCTACTTTATATCCTTTTGATACCAGCCTTGAAATATATGAATCGGCAGCATGAAAAGGAACGCCACACATCGGTGCGCGTTCACTTAATCCACAACTTTTACCTGTTAACGTTAGTTCAAGTTCATTTGATGCAATCTGCGCATCATCAAAGAACATTTCGTAAAAATCGCCTAATCTGTAAAATAAAATGGCATCCTGATATTCTTTTTTTGTCTCAAGATATTGAGCCATCATAGGTGTGACTTCATTAATCAGGTCACTCATTTAACTAATTCTCCCATATAATAAAATCCATGACATTCGGATAATTTAACATTGACAATAGAACCGACAAACTCTCGATCTCCTTTAAAATGCACAATCAGGTTATTCGACAGTCTGCCGTTTAACAAAGTTTCATCATGTTCGTTAACTTCTTCAACCAAAGCACTTAATGTTAAGCCTTCGAACTTCGAAACCTGAATTCTGGCAGTATCCTGAACACATTTAAGAACACGGTCAAAATTGTATTTTACTTTTTCTTCACTGACCTGATCCGGCATGGAAGCGGCAGGCGTTCCTGTTCGTTTTGAATAGATAAATGTAAAAGCATTATCATAAGAAACCTTTTTAATTACATCAATGGTTTCATCAACATCTTCATCCGTTTCTCCGGGGAATCCGACAATAATGTCCGTAGTAATGGCTATATCCGGAATCTCTCTACGAATCTTCAAAGCCAATTCTACATACTGTTCTTTGGTATATCTTCGATTCATCTTTTCAAGAATTCGCGTAGAGCCGGATTGTAAAGGCAAATGAAGATGACGACATATTTTCTTGGAATTTTTGATAACTTCAATTAAGTCATCTGATAAATCCTTGGGATGCGAAGTCATAAATCTGATTCTTTCCAAGCCGTCGATTTCTTCCACCATCTTTAATAAACGGGGAAAATCAATGTCCTCATCCAGATTTTTTCCATAGGAATTGACGTTTTGCCCTAAAAGCATTACTTCTTTAACGCCGTCTTTTACCAGATTATTAATCTCGGTAATAATTTCAGACGAACTTCTGCTACGCTCACGACCTCTGACATAAGGAACGATACAGTAAGAGCAGAAATTATTACATCCGAACATGATATTTACGCCGGATTTAAAAGAATACTTTCTATTTACCGGTAAATCCTCGACTATTTGCTCCGTTTTATCCCAAATATCAATAATCATGGAATCACTTTCAAACATGTGACAGATAAGCTCGGCAAATTTGAAAATATTATGCGTCCCGAATATTAAATTTACAAACCGATAACTTTCCTTAATTTTTTGAATAACGGTTTCTTCCTGCATCATACATCCGCATAAAGCAATCTTTTTGTGCGGATTTTTCTTTTTCATTGAATGCAGCACACCCAAACGGCCGTATACTCTTTGATTTGCATTATCACGAACCGTACAAGTGTTGTATATTACAAAATCAGCTTCTTCATCTTCCGTAATAACAAAACCGATGGATTCCAAAATTCCGCTCAGTTTCTCCGAATCTCTGGCATTCATTTGGCACCCGAAGGTGGTAACACAGGCAGAAGCCTTATGCCCTATTTGATTTTCATATTCTGAAAGATAACTTTTGGCCTTTTCTATATATTCTCTTTGTAACAATGATTCTTCGGACATATTATTCTTCCTTTGAATTAGTTTCTTCTTTTTCTTTGGAGTGATCTTCAATAAAAATCTTTCTTGAAATAAAGTTATAAACCATGACAACTCCGGTTACTATACACTTAATTACAGCAGTAGTTAACGAACCGTGCTCTGAAGTTAATGCTGTAAACTTGTCTTCGAACAATTCGGAGAAAAATGTCATTAATACCGTATTCAGAATTAAGCCGATAAAACTGAGAATAAAGAAAACAACAAATTCTTTTTTCTTTGAAATATCGTTTCTTCTGACAAAAACATATTTCATGCTTAATACGTAATTAACTATAACTGAAACAATAAAACTGAAAAATCCGGCAACATCTCGTGAAACCGTTGATGCGGAAATATTCAGCGCAAACGCATTATTCAAAATCTCGGAGAAGGCATTCGGAAATGCCGTAAGCATAAAAATACGGTCAAGAACAATGCAAACGACAAAGTCAACTAAAAATGCAATAATACCTACAACACCGAATTTCAAAATTTGTTGTATTAATTTCTTCATAATTCAATAACCTTTTCTTTTAGATACTCATTTTTAATATAGGAAAATAAATAACTCTCTCCTTTTTCTGAGAGCATTTTTAACATATATTCCAATTCTTTTTTTGTTGTATCATGAATTGGTATTCTGTCGATTCCCAAATACAAATACTCCAAAGGTGACGAATCCGTATACTCGTTACCCTTATAAATTTTTGAAGCTGCAATTCTGTCCATAACCATTTCGGCGACATATTTTCTGGGCATCTTTACAGGCGAAACGCTTCCGTCAGGATTTTCAATGGAATAATCTATCCAATATTCATAATGATGTTTATTTCGGCCTTTATGACGAAGCCACGCAGAGGAATATCCTATGTCTTCTCTTTCTGCGTTGTTTGGTGAACGATGTCCCTGATAATACTTAACACCTACAAGAAACTCAGCCGGAGCATATTTTGACAGATCATGCAACAAACCCTGCTTATACAAACCAATCTTAAAGCATCCCTTACGAACCAATCTTCTGTGATTATTTATTGTCTTTAAATGAGCGAAAAATTTATTCATACTTTTTGATTTTCTATTTTAAGCAAAGTAACGGTACGAGGCGTCATTTTCAATCTGTTATCTTTATCGTTTATGATTTCATCCGTGCCTGCATCATCACTTTCGGTATTAATCAAAACTTTGCAAACAGTATTCTTTTTTAAATTTGGAATGGCAACACTTTGATCACCCCAATACATATTGATTCCCAGATAATAGGAAATCTTGGAAGCGCTTAATTGCGGTGCATAAAAGAGCATTCCCACAGTCCTTGAATTATAGGTCAAATCAGGCCTATACGCTTCAAAACCGTGATAAGATAAATCAGGATAACCATTCGATAAAACATCCATATTTGTTAATTCTTTTTCCGGATGAAAAATTGAATTGTCATTCCTTAAAGCAATCAAAGTCTTTGTGAAATTCAAAATATCATTGGAAAAGGCATTATCTTTCCATTCGACATAACCTTTTTCGTTATCAAGACAATATGCATTATTATTGCCATATCGTGAATTTCCAAATTCATCTCCTGCAAAAATATAAGGAGTACCGGCACTTAAAAGCAATAAACTTAATGCATTTTTAATCTGCTTCAGTCTTAACGCGTTTATCTGCTTTTTCTTCGTTGGGCCTTCCGTCCCGCAGTTCCAGCTATAATTTATATTTTGACCGTCGGAATTGTTTTCGCCGTTTTCTTCATTATGCTTTCTTTCATAAGTAAACAAATCAAACAAAGTAAAGCCGTCATAATCACAAATCATGTTGATATTTGCAACGTCTTCCGGGTTTGTTTTTTGGTAATAAAGAAATGGATTGACCATACCTTCATCACCCTTTAACAGTTTTCTTAAGTCATATCTGTAATTTCCGTTAAGGACAGAAACGTTCTTTATATAAGGATTCTTGGCATTTTCCACATCATCTGTGGGTAGATAATCAAACCAAAGCTTTGATTTTTTCAAAGCAGAGCACATCAATATAGCCCTGAAAGGTATATTAAAACCACTGATACGAAAGCCGTCAACATGGTATTCATATGTCCAAAACTTAAGTATATCGGTAATAGACTCAGGACTTATATCATTTTCAAAATAAAATTGCATTAAAACTTCAATACCGTTTTTATGCAATTGCTTAACCATGTTTTTAAACGATCTGCAGGGATTAATATCTTTGGAGTATAAAGCCTTGGGCGCATAATAATACCCTTTTTGGAACCCCCAACAATTTACTTTATTCAAAGATTCATCCAATGCACTTTTAAGCTGTTCATCAACATTCTTGGGAACCTTCTTTTTTATGTTTAGTGTTTCGTCAAATTCATATGAAGGCATCAAAACGATATTTTTAACACCAAGTTCTGTAAAATACGGTATTTTTTCAACTATTCCTTCAAATGTTCCCTTATTTTTAACTTTGGAAGTCTTGGACATCGTAAATGAACGAACATTCAGTCCGTAAAACAGTGATTCATTATACGGAATATGTAATTGGGAGTCTCCTTCCCAATCAAATTCATCAAATATAAGCATTTGGCGCTGAGCATCAGAAATCACCTCTCCAAAACGCCGTTTGGATGTAAACGCTCTGCCCATAGGGTCATTAATAATTGCATCATCAACATAAAAGTTATAGGAATACGATTCAAAGTTATCAATAAAGATACGTAACCCGACAAGTGAACCTATTCCCGATTCCAAATCAAAAGGGATTTTACATTCATTCAGATTTTTGTCATAAAGAATTAATCCGGCTTCTTTGCATCGACCGAAATAATTACCCAAATCAAATACAAAATCAATACTGCCGCTATTTCTTACGACACCTGCTTTGTCCGATATAAGTTGTTCAAATTTTAATGATTCAAGCATAAAAATTCCTCGCATACAAGGTTTAATTTTATCACATTTTCATAGGTTTGTGTTAAAATGAACCCAATGTTACTATTCACAGTTGATATATGAACAATGCTTGTATCGTCACGCTCGCGTGTAAGAGACAAGCATTGCTCATATATCAAGCCTGCGAAGCAGGAACTCCACTACATGAGCAATCCGCTTGCGAAGCAAGCTTTGAAGCTGCGAAGCAGCGATGATTGCGAATGATATGTGGAGGTCTGGGAATAGTAACAAACAATATCATTCACGGAGGTTAACTTATGGAACAAAATACATTTAACGAACTTGAAAATACCGAAGAAGAAATGACAGTCACATTATCCCTTGATGACGGCCGGGAAGTAACATGCGCCGTTGTTACGATTTTGGAAGTTGAGGGCCGCGATTATATCGTATTAATGCCTTTGGAAGATAACGAGCCAAACGAAGAAGGCGAAGTCTGGTTCTACAGATATTCCGAAAATCCGAATGATCCAAATGAAGAACCTGTTCTTGATTATATTGATGACGATGATGAATATGAAAAAGTTGAGGATGCTTTTGAAGAATTCCTTGATAATTCCGAATTTGACGAACTTGTATAAGCAATATATTTTTATTCAAATATCATCAATTGACCGCGTTATCGCTTTACCGTGTTAGAACTGTAAAACGTTCTATTTATGCACTATTCTGCATAAACATTCATGTTGACTTTCGCCTGTTTTTATGGCATTTTTTATTAAGTAGTATTGAAAATATATTGCCTAAAATAAATATGGAGAAAAACAATGAAAAAGAGAGACAATTTATTTAAAGTTATTTTAGCTCTATCAATGACTGCAGCTGTATGCTTGGTAACAGTCGTAAGTTCCTATGCAGGTACAATAACCATTGAGGATTATAATAATTGCGTGGGCGGTTCTTATGCAATCACCCTAAACGGGAGATCTGTAACAGGTCCTGCTGTTACATTTAGTGAAAATGATGATGTTGTAATTACTGCAATAGCAGACGATAATTATGAGTTTAATGAATGGATAACATATAATGCTCCGGCCAATCAAGGTTCCGGTAATGTGTATTCGTTTAAAGCTACAAATGATGACGGAGAATCCAGTTTATCTGCAGGATTTAGCTTTAACGGCACAGGATGGGTTCCTCCTTCACCTTCATCAGCACCTGAAGAGACACCGGTGAATCCCGGCGAGAATGAAAATGCAGCTCCGACGTCAGCTCCGACGTCAGCTCCTACGATTTCTTCTGTTCCTTCAAGCAATCCTACAGAATTATTTTCGCAGCAGGTTACTGAAGAAATCAATGTAAATGTAAATGAGCTTCCTAAAGCAGTTGTTCAAATGCCTCAGGCATTAAACAATGTTGTTGGCATTAGCACAACTGATTTTTCAAGTTTCAAAACTTATGAAGGTTTATCTAACGGCTTATCTAAATTGGTTAAAAATGAAGTGGCTGCTATTGCAAAAAGCGGAATAAATGTTAATAATGCATCATCTCCCATGGCTGTTTCATTTTTTACAAAAGATCCTATTTCGTTTAATGTAAACGTCCTTAATGCCATATGCCAGAATGATATTGATGTGGTATATACATTTATGTATAAAGGTCATATGTATATGATAACCATTCCTAAAGGAACAAAACCTGAAGATTTGTTAAATAACGGCAAAGCCGAAGGTCCATTCTTTATCGGCAGAAAGCTCGGAACAACACAACAGATAAATTAGCATTAATTTTAGAAATTATTAAAGCCTCTTGAATTCATATTGTTGATTCAGAGGCTTTTCTTTATTTGTTCGAATCTTCTATTCTTCCGTCAAAACAAATTCCGTTGAATAATACGGAATAATTAAATTCATTCCCAATGTAATGTCTTCAGAAGCCAAATTATTCATTCTGACAACTTCATTCACGAAGTCTTCTTCCATATCAGCTTTTCCAAATTCCACAGCATATTCATATAAAGTATCGCCGGAGGAAACAGTAACAGATTTATAATATTTAAATTCCGATGTATCATTTTTGCTTTTTGCATCAGCTTTAAATCCAAAAACAATAAATGATACGGTTAAAACAGTGACAAAAAATAAAAGCGAGAAAAAGCATCTTCTCTTAATCTGTCTGTTTCTTCTGATTCTGTTTCTTTGAATTCTTCTTTCGTAAGCGTTCATATCATTCTCCAAAATCGAATATTAGTTCGTGAACATCTGTTCTATTTTGAATTATAGAAAACATTTGTTCGATTGTCAAGCATAAATTCGAACGTGTATTCGGAATATATGTTTGCTTTTTGAAGTTTTTCTGATATAATGAATTTAGAACTTAAAACAGCACCTGAAAGGGAGACTATTTATGAGCGGAAAGATAACTAACAAACAACAGGAAATATTGAATTATATCAAAGAAGAAATATTAAAAAGAGGCTATCCGCCGGCAGTACGTGAAATCTGCGAAGCTGTTCATTTAAAATCAACATCATCCGTTCACTCTCATTTGGAAACACTTGAAAAGAACGGATACATCAGACGTGATCCTACCAAACCCCGCGCTATAGAAATATGTGATGACAATTTTCAAATGGTCAGAACAGAAATGGTATCTTTACCTGTTGTCGGACAGGTTGCCGCAGGAACTCCTATATTAGCCGAACAGAATATTGACAGCTACTTCCCTGTTCCTGCCGAAATGGTTCCCTCCGGCGAATCGTTTGTTCTTAAAGTGAAAGGCGATTCCATGATAAATGTCGGAATTTATTCCGGAGACCAAATTTTCGTCAACTGCACCAACACAGCTAATAACGGTGATACCGTAGTCGCCCTCATTGATGACTCCGCTACCGTCAAAACCTTCTACAAAGAAAAAGACCATATCCGTCTTCAACCTGAAAACGATAATATGGACCCCATCATCGTAGATAATTGCCAAATCCTCGGTAAAGTATTCGGTGTCTTCCGCCTGTTCTAGTCATACATTTTTTATTAATATAAACCCAAAATGCCTTTCACAATTGTGAAAGGCATTTTTCAACTCATTTTATCAATAAATTCCCTACTTCTCCTGAAAACTTTCACAGAAGAATTTATGTGTTGCTTTTTCGAATCATTGAGGTTCGGAAGAATTTTGCTTAGAAACATGTCTACACGTATGGAAAACCATCTCGGAGGGAAGTTTTAGCCTCATCTTTCACAGAAGAATTTATATGTTGCTTTTTCGAATCATTGAGGTTCGGAAGATATTTTGCTTAGAAACTTGACTACACGTAGGTAAAAATCCCCGGATGGGATTTTTAGGCTCATTTGTCAACGGATTGACAATTGAGCCGGCCGAACGTCTTGAAACATGCAAGTTTCTTAGCAAAAAATCGACGAACCGACGTGAGAAAAAGCAATATATAAATTCTTCCAACCAAATATACAAAACTAACTTACTATTTCTTTTCTTTCCTCTCAGCCTTTTTCTTCTTCACAAAATTAACAAGCTTATTTATAACCACACTCAAATTACTCTTATTCGTGCTTTCCAAATAGAAATTATCATCAGCTTCAATCAAATTAACAATATCTCCGCCATCATCTATTCGCTTAATCATTACATAATCTTCCGTCTTTACAGGCAGTTCTTTAGTATCCAATCTTCTTTCAACATTTCGCTTAACCATAGCGTATACAACAGCGAAGAAAGGAATACCTATAAACATTCCTACAACGCCCCATAAAGATCCGAACACGGTGATTGAAAAGATAACCCAGAAGCCTGACAATCCGGTAGAATCTCCGAGGATTTTAGGTCCAATTACATTACCGTCAAGCTGTTGCAAAACGATGATAAAAATAACGAAATATAAACACATAATAGGCGCGGAATCAGAATCCATCAGAACCAATAACGCCGAAGGAATAGCGCCGATAAAAGGTCCGAAGAAAGGAATAATATTGGTAACACCGACAATAATACTGATAAGCAATGAATAAGGCATATGCAGAATTGTACATCCAATGAAACATAGAACTCCGATTATCATTGAATCAATAATTTTGCCGGAAATAAATCCGATAAATGTGTCGGAAACAAATCTGACATCCTTTAATACCGAATTAGCTCTTTCTTTGGCAAATGCAGAATAGATAATCTTCTTTGCCTGACCCGAGAAAGTCTCTTTATTAAGTAATACATAAAAGCTGATAATAAACCCGATAAGGAAGTTCCAGAAACTTA
>JAZUFW010000018.1:0-24792 GCA_045640905.1 Lachnospiraceae bacterium | reverse complement strand
TGAATTGATACTATTTTAGCAGGGAATTTGTGAGCAAATTGTCCTGCTTTGGGGCGATTTTTTAGGAGGGGAAAATGCTAAAAAGAATTTGGGTGTTAATAAAGATAGTATTCAAAATCGGTGCGCTTATATTTGGAATGGCTATCTATTCATTATGGATGGTTGACTTGTATAACATATATGTGATCGATGATAACAGACTATTTGCTATACTTAAGTCTGTAGGTTCGATTCCGATTTGGGAAATCATTAAAAATTATGCGCAGGATATGTTCTTCCTTGGAGAGCATGCAGAATCAATGATATTTCCGTGCATAATTATGTCTATTCCACTATTAAAGTTGATTCGAGTGGTTCTGTTTTCCGGATTATCCAACTCATTTTTATATATGTTCGAGAGCCTTTCGGTAGACTATGTTTACGTGGATAGCGGGAAATATGCTTTTTCATTGACTGATGAAGGCGGAATTCTGGCGGGTGCTTTTTTTATTTTCATAAGACTTTTGGCACTTGCGGTAATAGTCAATATATCCCCGATTCTATTGGTACTGTCACTTCCGTTTAATTTTATTCAGCTATTTAGGATTAAAAATGGGAGGTAGGACGAATGCTTAAAAAATCATTGATGATGTTTTTGATAATTGTATTAATGTTTTCTTTGTCGGGCTGTATAAAAATTAAGGTAAAGGATGCCGAGATCGGAGAAGACGCAGGTGTAGATGAAGATTGGGATGACCTGGAAGAGCGATTTGACATTCTAAAGTATGTACCGGAATTAGCGGATGAAGTTGATTACTATTGTGTTAACGAAGGAAATACTACAGATGAAGAAGGCGTAGATATCGGGTTTAAGGAAGTTCGCAAGCCTAAAAAGAAGGCAGATGAAATGATGAAAATCCTTGAGCGCGCCGGCTTTGAATATGTTGGAGACAGGTGTTATACCAACTGGGGAAGAACTCCGGAAGGTCAGATTGAGGATGATGATTATCATTGCTTCAATTATTCTCTTGACGTAAATGAAGATGATTACTCGCGGGTTGCGGTTTTCATTGAATACTTTGATGATAAATACCCTAATAATCATAACTTGTTTTTCAAGATAACCCCGGAGAAAAACAATGCTAAACCGAAAGAAAAATCGGACAAATAATTTTCACCTTACGCTGTATAATACGTATGCAAAGAAATCCCTTGGGAAATATCAAATATCCCGAGGGATTTCTTTTGCGCATTTATGTGGAAAATCGAAACGGAAAATTTTTTTAAAATATGTGTTGACATATTATATTATACGTTATATAGTATCGGAAGAAACAATATTATATCGCATATAATATTATACTGAACTAACAAGTCTGTTAGCGGTAAGAAAGGAGCAGAACGTATGGTTTTCAATACGGGCGCCGCATTGCTGGATGCGATAGTACTGGCGGTTGTCTCTGAATGTTCGGAAGGAACGTACGGATACAAAATCACCCAGGAAGTCAGACAGGTAATTGAACTTTCGGAATCGACCCTCTATCCGGTACTGAGGAGACTCCAGAAGGACGAATGTCTGGAAGTATATGACTTGCAATGTGACGGAAGAAATCGAAGATATTATAAACTTACTGAACGCGGAAGAGCACAGCTCAACATGTATGTAGGAGAATGGAACATATACGCCGCAAAACTAAATCGAATTTTTGAGGGAGGAATGAAAAAATGACCAAAACAGAGTTCTTAGCGCGATTGGAAGAACTCCTTAAGGATGTGCCGGTATCGGAAAAGGAATCAGCCATTCAATATTATAATGATTACTTTGAGGATGCAGGATCGGAAAATGAGGAAGAGGTTATAGATGCTCTGGGCACACCTGAGGACGTGGCGCTTAATATCAAGGCCGGAATAAACGGAACGGCAGATTCGGGAGAATATACGGAAAACGGTTACTCTGCGAATACAGCAAATAAGGACAGTGTTACCGTATATCATCCAAATACATCAGGCACCAATGCAAATACAAATGCAGCACCTGAACAGCAGAAAAAGGGTCTCTCGGGTGGAGTCATAGCTTTAATAGTAATTCTTTGCATACTTGCTTCGCCTTTGCTAATCGGAATAGCAGGAGCAGCATTTGGTTTACTGGTAGCATTTGTAGCTGTCGTCTTTTCGTTGGCAGTAGCAGCTATAGCTATAGTATTTGCTTTTCTGGCAGCAGCGATAGGCTGTGCAATATTCGGAATTTGTGCTTTCCCGGCAGCGCCGATGGCAGGCTTGATGGCTGTAGGTGTTTCACTGATTATGGTGGCACTCACGTTGATTTCATTATGGATTATGGTTGCATTCTGCGGTGTGGTTATTCCGTGGGTGTTCAGAGGAATCGGAAAATTGTGGAGAAAATTATTCCCTAAGAAGGGAGGTAACAGATAATGAGTAAATTTACGAAAGTAGTATTAATCACGGCGGCCATAGTCATGGTTATAGGAATTGCCTGCGCCGGAATAGGCTTTGCGTTCGGAGGCTTCAAACAGATAACTTCGGGGACACTCGGAGATAACGGATTCTTTAAATTGGGGAAAAACTTAGAGGTTGGTTTCAACGGCCTGAATCATGATTTTGAGTTCGGATTTATTTCCGATAACGATCATGCTATTGTCGGAAACGGAATGACTGTTACGGAATATGATGCAAGTGTTGTTAACGGACTTTCAATAAGTGGAGGAGCATGCGATATTTCGGTCAAAGTTGCTGACGTGGATACTATACAGATAAATGCTTCCGGCTTGACGCAAAATTATGAATACGGAATTACAAACGGAGTGTTCACATTTTCGACCAATGAAGATGAGAAAGCTCAGTTCTTTGGAATCACTTCCGGATTGAAAGCGGAAATCCTGATTCCGAAAGATGTACAAATTGTCGATTTGGGTGTTGAACTTGGCGCCGGAAATTTGGAACTTGACGGAATTGATGCAACTAACGTAAACATTGACTGCGGAGCCGGAAATGTAAATTCCACGGGAGCATTTAGCGGAAATATTGATGTGGATTGCGGAATGGGCAATGTTTCAATGTATTTGGCCGGATCAAAGGCCGATTACAACTTTGATATTGATTACGCCATGGGTGCCATCAATTTGGGCGGAGATACCAGCGGCAGCATAGGAGGAGAGTATTCTATCGATAACGGCAGCGATAAAGAAGTAGATATAGATTGTGCCATGGGTAATGTAGATATCTTGTTTAAGTAAATGTGAAAGTGAGGAAATATATATGAACAATGTAAAGAAATTATTCAGATCATCAACAAATAAAGTATTTTTCGGTGTGTGCGGAGGAATAGGAGAGTATCTTAATCTCGATCCTACCGTAATCAGAGTCCTGTATGTGGTAGCCTGCTTTTTGAGCCTTGGTGCTGCATTGCTGGCATATTTAATATTTGCTTTGGTTATTCCGCAGGATTTTGTTTAAACTTGTTGGTCATTTTTAACCATAGTTCGGTTTCAGTAAGGCCGAACGGAGAGGCCCGTCGCAAAAACGACGGGCCTTTCTATTTCAAAACATGGTAAAATAAACATATGGCTGTTTGGCTGATTCTATTGGGGGACAAAATATGAATAAACTGCTTTGTGGTCAATATGAACTTGAATTTGAAAACGGTGGAATTAAAGTAACCAAAAACTCCGAGTGCCTGTATTTTAATAAGCGACCCTGTTATATCGCTGTTAAGGATATAGGGGCTTTGAGCATTTTTGGAGAAGCACCTTATGAAAAGGTGGATGAAGATGACGGAGCGGTACTGTGTACCGGCCGATACGTCGATGCCAACGGTTCCGCATTTTTGATAAATGATCGATACTCGGTTATTTCGGATGAAATCAAAATTGAACGTGATGTGAAGGTGTTAAAAAAATCCGAACGTGATCTTGGTTTTTATTCAAAAATCGGTCTTTACACGGCTGTATCCGACAGAATCGAGGACTATGATTATTTTTCACCGGGTGAGTGGTATCGTCATAACGAATATGCTTCCGACAACAGTATCGGAAAGAAGATGAATGCAGACTATTACTGGAGAAAAGAGACATATTGCGGCCTGCCGATGTTTGCCATGCAGAATATTCGCTCAGGCGAAACAGTGTGCTTTTCGAGATTTGCATCAGATGTCAGATTAAAAACCGTGGACAGAGGAACCGATAGCGAAAACTATGTTGATCCGCTGTCCAATATAGGCTCGCTCGGAATCAGCAAGCCCAAACCGGAAACCGTCTTGTATACATATTACGGAGCTGCACTCAGAAAACCTATAGAGGCAGAATGCGACGGACTGTCAATCGATTATGTATATCCGGGCGGAAACGGAGAAGTACCTCGCGGCGATACGTTTTCATTTATGCGTGTAAATCATCCGATGGAAGAAGGTTTCGTCCACAGATATTCCATTATGGTATCTTTCGCACGGTATGATTCTTTTCAAAAAATGATGAGAGAAACCTGGCGAAATGTTTATGCAAGACTGAAGGACGAAAAAGCTCTCATAGATAACAGACTTCTGTATGAAAACAACATGAAGTTGTTAAAGAAGGTTACCAATGAATATGCAAAAGACGTTTGGGGAACACCTTTTGCGGCTCAACTTCCGCAGTTTGACCCTAATTCGACTTCTGCAGAAATCGGATTCGTAGGTCAGCAGACGGGAATCGGGTATCAACTGCTTAGATGGGGAACGTTTAATAATGATTCCGAAGCAATCAAGAAGGGAAAAGGAATAATCGATTTTTGGGTCAACAGGACAATGACCGAAACGGGATGCCCTAAGGTCTGGTATCAGCTCGCCCTTGAGCAGTTTGAACCGCAACCGCAGTTTATACGTGAAATAGGTGACGGCTTGGAGGGTATACTTGATGCATATGTCTTTATGCATAAGCAAGGCAAAGATTATCCCAAATGGTTGGAATATTGCGTAAAAACAGCAGACTGGTTATGCGACAATCAAAATGCTGACGGCAGTTTCTTCCGCTCGTACAATTATGACGGGACCATGTGCATGGATTCGAAGGCTACCACTCCGTGTGTGGTCAGATTCCTTTCGTGGATGTTTTTTGTTACGCAAAAGGAAATCTATAAACTCTCTGCACAAAAGGCAGGCGACTGGGCATATGACAACATGTATATAAAGATGGAATATCGCGGAGGCACATGTGATAACTCGGATATTATGGATAAAGAAGCCGGATTGTATGCGATGTTTGCGTTTATTGCTCTGTACGACTTAACGGGTGAAGATAAATGGATTGAGGCTGCAAAAGGTGCGGCTGATTATGTAGAAACGTTTACTTATATATGGAATTATCCGATAGTTACTCATTATCCGACGATGCCGTTCAATACCCGACATATCAGCGGACAAAGCCATATCGTTGTTGGAAGCGGAGCTGCCGATATGTATATGGCCTGTGGTGGATATGAATTTTTCAGGCTCTATCTTTTGACGGGAGACGAACACTATCTTGATTACGCCGAGTTTATATATCTTAATTCAAAGCAGGCGAATGATATAGATGGGTCACTCGGAGCTGCCATTCCCGGACTTATTCATGAGAGCGGTTTCTTTTGTGAACAAATATATTACGGTAATTATCATTGGCTTCCGTGGTGCACTTTTGTTGAGGTCGATCCGGTATCGAGAATGGTCGATACCTTCGGAGTTTATGAAATTGATGAGGCGCGAAAAATCCCGTACCCGGAACTGGTTTCGATGAATGAAAATGTTAAAAACAGGATGAGATTGACGAAATAGAAAAAGAAAGACAGGAATTAAATTCCTGTCTTTTTGAATGAGCCACGCGGGACTCGAACCCGCGACAACTTGATTAAAAGTCAAGTGCTCTACCACCTGAGCTAGTGGCCCATATTTGAAAAACTGGGCTAGCTGGATTCGAACCAGCGTATGCAGCAGTCAAAGTGCTGTGCCTTACCGCTTGGCGATAGCCCATCGTTCACCAAGGTGTACTTGGAACAAATCCGTGTAATAATCAAAAGTGATTACGGGTGGATAGAGGGACTCGAACCCTCGGCCTCCAGAGCCACAATCTGGCGCGCTAGCCAACTGCGCCATACCCACCATATAAGACTATTGGCCATTTATATACGGGACACAAGTCTCCTGAACGTGCCCAAAGGGATTCGAACCCCCGACCCACGGCTTAGAAGGCCGTTGCTCTATCCAGCTGAGCTACGGACACACAATTACTGACATTATCGTTAGCAACTTGTAAATAATATCATATGGTTTTAGTAAAATCAAGCATAAGTTTTGCAATATTGGGGCCGACCACGGCAGAAACAGATATTCCTTCGGGAGTATACTCTTCGCTTAATACTACTGCCTCTGTATGCAGCATATTTGCAAGTGCTCCTTTTTCATACGGTATCAGCAAATCCATTTTGACATCTTTCGAATAAAGGAGTTCTTCGATTCTCTCAAGTAACGTATCTATTCCTTCTCCGGTTAATGCAGAAATGATAATTCTGTCCTTATCGTCAAAGCCCTTCAGTTCTTCTGTATCGGGTTTTTCACTGAGAGCGTCACATTTATTCAAAACGTATATTCTGGGAATGTCGCCTGCTCCCAAATCATTCAGTATTTCTTCGGTTACCTTTTTGTGCTCGTGATAATAGGGATCGGAAATATCCAATACTATTAACAACAGGTCTGCAAAAACTGCTTCTTCCAATGTCGAGCGAAACGCCTTAATTAAGCCTGTAGGCAGATTTTCGATAAATCCTACCGTATCCGATAACAAAAATTTTCTGCCGTCGGTGAAACTTACGCTTCGTATTGAAGTGTCCAAAGTGGCAAAGAGCATATCTTTTTCAAAAACATATTTGCTTTTGGCTTCTTTCGAAGTACCTTCTGCCGAAAGGTCCGCGGATGAGTTTTCCGCTGAGAGCGATAACAGCCTGTTCATTAATGAAGATTTGCCGGCATTGGTATATCCGACCATGGCAACGTGCGATATTTCGCCCTTTTTTCTGCCGCTTCGTTGAACGGATCTGGTTTTTGTTATTTTTTCGAGCTCTTTTGATAATTCGACTATTCTGTGGTTGATATATCTTTTATCCAGTTCAATCTGCTTTTCACCTTCACCTTTGTTGGCGCGGCTGCCGCCTCCGCCTCCCTGCCGGCTCAGATGTTCCCACATACCGCCCAATCGCGGCAACATGAATTGCAAATATGCGGATTCAACCTGCAATCGCGCTTCTTTGGTTTTGGCACGACGGGAAAAAATCTCCAGTATCAGATTAGTTCTGTCCCAAACAGGTACTTTCAGTTCATCTTGAAGATTTCTCATTTGTGAAGGAGACAAGTCACTTTCAAAAATGCAATAGTCCGCCTTCAATGTTGCGATGTAGTCTTTTAATTCGGCTACTTTTCCTTTTCCCAAATATAAAGCATTGTCAGGATGCGGAAGTGACTGGGTTAAGATACCGACGCATTCCATATCGCAGGCTTTGACCAAGCCCTCCATCTCCTTGACGGAATGATCAAAATCTTTGTCGCGGTCATAATCCACACCGGCAATAATCGCTTTGGGTATATATTCTTTTTTTTCGTCAGGGTAATAATACTTTTCGTCCATAAATATATTAATCCGTTATCTTTGTTTTCTTG
Source organism: Lachnospiraceae bacterium (assembly GCA_045640905.1). Classification (GTDB taxonomy): domain Bacteria; phylum Bacillota; class Clostridia; order Lachnospirales; family Lachnospiraceae; genus JAILLW01. The sequence goes on along the minus strand of JAZUFW010000018.1, from coordinate 17,135 downwards.
GTGGCCATTACCGTAATCACTACACCGATGGCGCTCACGATGCATCCCAGCATGAGCATGGTTCCTTTGCCGTATACATCAAGAATTCTGCCGCACAGCAGGTTGGAGAAAACGCCCGAAAGGGTAATCGCGCAGTTAATGTAAGCCTGGCCTTTTACTTTATCATGCTCTGAAAGACACATATCTACGAAATAAGCCGAGGCCGGAATATATACCGCATATGCACCTATTTGCATAAACTGACTAAGGAATACTCCCGACATGTTGACGGCCAGAAACATTAACAGAGTCTTTATCAGAAAGAACACGCCTGAAATTTGTATAAGGAAATTGCAGGAGAATTTCTTTAGCATAATTCCGATAAGAGCCATGGTCGGAAGTTCCAAAATGGCAGCCAGGAAGGTAGCCATTCCGAGCGATGATTCATCACCGCCCAAAGGGCGAATTATCTGAATCAAATAGTCATTTATTGAGTTATGCGCGAAAAAGAAAAGTATGCATCCCAAAAGCAACAGCATGAATTTCGGATAAGTGCGCGCAAAATCAAAGAAATTATTATGGATGTCTTCAGTAACCGATGTTTTCTCGGATTCATTTTCTTTTGTTTCGGGTTTCTTAAAAAACAGCAACAGGATAAAGGAAATCACCATGAGAATAATAATGCCAAAGAGCAAAACTTTAGTTCCGTTGTCCTCAACGAGCTGTCCGGTAAATGCCGAAGTGACTGCAAAGCCTGCTGACCCCAGTCCTCTGGCCAAACCGAAAAATATGTTGCATCCTGCTTTTTCGTACTCGAAATTCATGGCTATCAAAAGAGGCTGATAAGCCATCTGAACCATGTAAATAAGTGCAAATACGATAAATACCGTGACTATGCTGTTCTTGGCAAAAAGCAAAATCACAGCACTTACTCCGATGAAAACGGATGCTGCCATCGAAACGTTTCTGTTGGTCAATCGTCCCTGCTTGTCAATCAAGCCGGCGATAACAGGCTGAATGATTACGCTCAGAATATTGGCCAGCGCCAAATCGATTCCTACCAGAGTATTGCTGAATCCGGCATCCAGCAAAAATACAGCCGCAAAAGCATGTACCAGGCAAAATGCCGCAAAGTATGTAATGTTAATTAATGCATATCGTAATGTCCATGTTTTCATAAATCTCACTATATCATATATCGAGCAATTTCGCGCAAAAAAACCGTCGATTTTCGACAGTTTTTCATTGCCGCATTTGACAATGAGCATGATGTGGAAATATTATTAATTGAATGTATTAATGGGCATATGATTCTTTTTTGAGGATAAGTGATTATGAGTATTAAAAAGCGCGTGATTAAATATGCAAAGGAAAACTACGGTGAGGTTATGCATACCACTTTGAACCCCGAAGGCCCCGGCGTAGTCAGAATCCATTTGATTCCCCCCGCGTATACGGAAGGCGAAGAACTTGGATCGAGTGTTGCCATCATTAACGGCATGGATATTATTCCGGTCAATTTTTCGTGGAGTGTTCTTTTGTGTGAATTGATTAAGGAAATAAATAAGTACAGCGGACAGCCGATTAATGAAGAAGATGTTGAAAACATTCTGAAAAACACGGTTAAAGGTGTGCGAAAGGTCTTTCCGCTTATCAGCAAAAAGATGCTCAAAAACGATATTTACAGAATTATGAATTCGTTTAAACAGGTTGCATACGGCGAGGAAGTAACAGAATCCATAGGATATATTTCCATGGGTGAATACGCTGAGTATATGAGTGCCCCTCACAGAATGGACATTATGGTCAGTGCGATGACCAAGGACGGTGCATGGCATTGTAATCAAAAGTGTGTTCATTGCTATGCCGCAGGACAGCAATGTGCAGATGAAGCAGAATTGGCCACTGAGGATTGGAAAAAGATTATCGATAAATGTAAGGAAGCAAAAATTCCGCAGTTGACATTTACGGGCGGAGAACCGACCATGCGTGAGGATTTGATTGAACTTATTGATTATTCACGATGGTTTGTTACGAGACTTAATACGAACGGAATCAAACTTACACCCGAATACTGTACGCAGTTAAAGGAAGCTTCTTTGGACAGTGCGCAGATTACATTTTATTCTGCCGAGCCTTCGATTCACAATCGACTGGTCGGAGCGGAAAAATATGAAGATACTGTAAAAGGAATAAAGAACGCATTGGCTGCGGGACTTAATATTAGTATTAATACTCCTCTTTGTACCTTGAACAAAGACTATGTCAAGACATTGGAATTTCTACATGACATGGGTGTCATTTATGTTACATGTTCCGGACTGATTACTACCGGAAACGCAACATCTGAAAGCTCTGTCAGCCTGCAGCTTAATACTGATGAATTGAAAGAAATTCTGATTGAGGCAGTTAAGTTCTGTACAATTAACGGAATGGAAATAAGCTTTACTTCACCCGGCTGGATCGAAGAAGAATTCTTTAAAATGTACGGTCTGAGTACACCGAGCTGCGGCGCATGCTTGAGCAATATGGCTGTTACACCGGGCGGAAACGTTGTTCCGTGTCAGAGCTACCTTAACGGAACCATATTGGGCAATATGCTCGAGGATGACTGGCAGGATATTTGGAATGATGAAAAGTGTATTGAAAGACGCGCTTTTTCTGCAAAGATGACAGGGGAATGCCCCTTGAGGAGGCACCATGAATAAATTAGCTAAAATACTGACGACGGCATTAATTGCCATAATCTGCCTGTGCGGAGTAAACACGGTTTCATATGCGAAAACTTTGGATGAAATCCATGAATATGATATTGAGGCTATAGTTAACAACGATGCCACGGTTACGTTGTACTATCACATAGAATGGGAAGTACTTGATTCATCTTCGGAGGGTCCGCTTTCCTGGGTAAAAGTAGGTATTCCGAATAAGAATTATCAGTCATTTGCACCTCTTTCGGACACCATAGATGATATGTCGTATATGTCTTCCGGCGGTTCGTATCTTCGAATTGATCTGGACAGAAAATACTACGAGGGAGAAACCGTTTCGTTTGATTTTAACGTTGTTCAGGATGAACTGTATGACATGAACGTTCACGAGGACGGCTATACCGAATATACTTTTACTCCCGGATGGTTCGATGATATTGAAGTCGACAATCTGAGGATTAAGTGGTATCAGGATAAAGCTGAGTCCTGGTCTCCGAGTGCTTATGTCGAAGATGAGTATATTACGTGGGAAGAAACGCTTGATAAGGGCGAAAAATTCACGGTAAAGGTAACGTATCCGAATGATGCTTTTAATTTTAATGAATATTCATCAACTTCGGATTCTTATGATGAGGATTCCGTTCTTTCGGGCAGCAGAGGTGTGCTTTTTGTTATAGGATCGCTCTTTAGCGTTTTGATTTCGATTATTACATCGCTTGCGTTTCCCGCAGTTCTTATTTTTATAATAATCAGGGTGGTTTCAAAAACTTACCAGTCCGGTGCCAACTTTGGCGGCGGTACCGAAAAGAAGATAACCAGAACGAAGATAGAGTATTATCCCGTCTGCCAGGGATGCGGCGGAACGAGAGCGGAGGGGCAGAAGTTCTGCGGATATTGTGGACGGTCGTTTGTAAAGAGCGAAGAAACGGTTACGGAAGAAAATATTTCGCCGAATGAAAAGGATATTCTTAATTTCAAGAACGCCGGAGAATTCAAATATTCATCTTCCCCCAATACTTATATCAGGGTTAATGTTTTAAATATTCCGGTTAAACCTGTAGCACGAAGCATATTCGGCTCATCCGGAGGATTTAGTTCAGGGTCACATCATTCCTGTGTTCACAGTTCCTGTGCCTGCGCCTGTGCGTGTGCATGTGCCGGAGGCGGTCGTGCGGGATGTACGACAAAGGATTTTTATAATACCGATTTGAAACTGAAATATTTGAAACCCGGTACCAAAAATCAAAAATAGAAAAAGAAACAAAAAAGGCATTCGGAAAACCGAATGCCTTTTCTATGCACACTTCATTATCCATGTTACTACAAATGTAAAAACAAGTCTATATCTTTTTGAAAAGCTTTAGTAGAATTGTGAACTAAAGGAGAGAGAATATGAGCAAAAAGGAAATGTCAGGTGAGTACTACGGTATTGAAAAGGCTGACGAAGAAAGAAAACTAAAGAGAATAAGAAATCTGGCCAAAGCTCAGGAGGAAAAGATGAAGAATCGGGTCACTTCTTTGAAGGATGAGCTTCAGGAACTTAAGGAAGTATATGACCTTGATGAAAAGGAAGGCCTGGCGCAATGGTTTAACACCGATGCCAGATTTACCGAGGTACGAAGAGATCTTTTGCGGGCATCACGCTCTCTAAAAAAGCCGTATTTCGGTAGAATCGATATCCGGGATGAGGAGAATAATAGGAAGGAAACTCTTTATATCGGAAAGTCCGTGATCGGTCCGACACCTTCGGAACCCGAGGTAATCGACTGGCGCGCGCCCATATCATCGGTGTATTACGATCATAGCCTTGGAAAGTGTAAATATACTGTTCCCGGTGAAGGAATATATCCTGTTACGCTTGATCGAAAAAGAACGTATGAGATAGATGAAGATACGTTGATAAATTTTTATGATTCGGATGTTGTGGCAAACGACGATCTGCTGACGGAATATCTGTCCAAAAGCAAAAGAAATGTTTTGAGCGAGATTATCGCGACCATACAGGATGAACAGAATAAGGTCATCCGTAAGAACCCGCATCATAATGTCCTGATTCAGGGAAGCGCAGGCTCCGGAAAAACCACGGTAGCCATGCACAGAATTTCGTACATCCTTTATAACTATGAGCGTGAATTCAAGCCTGAAGCATTTTATATAGTCGGAAGTAATAAGGTATTACTGAATTACATCACCGGAGTATTGCCGGACCTTGATGTGTACGGCGTTTCACAAATGACCATGGAAGAACTCTTTGTGAAACTTCTGTATGAAGACTGGGACAGAAAAAAGTATAAAACCCGTCCGGTGAATAAGAAGGATCCTTCATATACCTGTAAAAGCACCGGAGAGTGGTTTTCGGAACTTAATTGCTTTGCCCAAAGACGCTTAAAGAATCAAATTCCCAAGGAAGATATTGTAATTGAGGAAACAGGGAAAAGTGTATTTTTGTACAAGGATATCGAAAAGGAGATAGATGCTCATCCCGAATTCACGGCGTTTATGCTTTTTGAACATTTGAACAATATTTTGCAAAGCAAATTGGAAAGTGCGCTTTTCGGCAAATATTTTTCATATAACAGCGAAGAGCAAAAGAAGATATTTCATCGTTTCAATAATTATTTTTTCAAATTTGTATACAAGAAATCGGTATTTGATCTGTATGATGAGTTTGTAAGGGAAAGCATATCACGTGGAAGAGCGGTATCATACACGGACAAAGAACCTGATTTGTATGATTTGGCAGCTCTTGCCTATTTGTATAAAAAGATTAAAGAAACCGAAGTGATACAGGAAGCAGGGCATGTAGTCATAGATGAAGCGCAGGACTTCGGAATGGCGGTTTATCACTCACTGAAATACTGCATGAGTAAATGCACTTTTACGATAATGGGTGACGTGGCTCAGAACATCAATTTTTCCCTGGGATTGTCCGATTGGGAAGAACTGAAAAAAGTAATGCTTCCCGACAGGTATGATTATTTCGGACTGCTAAAGAAGAGCTATCGAAATACTGTGGAAATATCCGAGTACGCGACTAATATTCTTTATCACGGATCGTTTCCTGTGTATCCGGTTGAACCGATAATAAGGCATGGCGAAAGTGTATATGAAGCAAAATGCGATTCGTTCGATGACATCTGTAAGGCGGTGTCGCAAAAGGCAGCAGAGTACAAAGAAAAGGGATACGAGACCATAGCTATTATTTGTAAGGATGCTGACGAATCTCAAAGAGCCATAAAGAAATTGGATAAAGACTGCAACGCAAAGATGTTTTCCAAAGATCAATCCGAATTCGGAAACGGTGTATGGCTCATTCCGATAGAGTATGCCAAAGGACTGGAATTTGACGCTGTAATTGTTTTTGATGCATCGAAAGATGCTTATCCGAAAAACGATAACTATGCAAAACTTTTGTATGTGGCCGTGACCAGGTCATTACATGAACTGGCGGTATTTTATGAAAAAGAATTGACGCATTTGATTACGGATCCGGTTTCCGAGGAACGTATTAATCAAAAATTTGATGCGGACAATTATCATCTGGAACCGATTGTATTCGAAGAAGAGTTCAAATCCAAAGAAGAGAAAGCTAAAGAGCAGACACTTTTAGGCGACCTTATCATGAAAGACCGCGAAAAATTCGGACCGGAAAGGATTGTTGTAAAGCCTCTGGGACAACAAAAGCAGAGCACTTTGCAAAAAACGAAAGCCGAAACGAAAATTCTTTTTTCCAAAGACTCGAAAAAGCAAAGCGACGCGCAGGCAGTTATGGTTAAAAAGAAGAGTACGGAATTCGGTACGATGCCGGAAGGAACAAGCCTGCACCCTGCAGGACACGGAACGATAGATACATCCGTAAAGTGGGTTAATGCGGGAAATAAATCAGTTGATATAACATCTAACTACGGAACTTTGACAATCACACCTTTGGGACCGGAAACGGTACGAATAGAGTTCGGATCGGATGAGAACAACGCAAAATGCGCACTTCCTCAAGAGATAGAGTGCAAAGAGACCAAATTCAAATGCGCAAAAACCCGTGAATATGTTGAGATTACTTTGCCCAAACTGATGGTTAAGGTTTCATTAAAAACGGGAGCGGTGTCTTTCCACAGTGCCCAGATAGGGTGCCTTCTTTCGGAAAAAGAAACGTTGACACGTCAGATTGCATCGAATGTTGGAAGTTGTTATGAGTATTTTGATTTCGGAAAACGGGAAATTTTGAAATACAGAGGAATGGAAGATTCGGATTGGAAAGATTTGGGAAACAGTGCATATTACATTTCCCACGGGAAAGAATCCGACAGACCTTCGCTCATTATGTCAAACAAACGTTATCAGATTATGGTTCCCGCGGGAATTAAGGTTCTTGCATGCAACATTCAAACATACGGACCGTATGTCTGCTTTGAAAATTCAAAATGTATAGATTACATTTTCAGAACAATGTAAATGCTCATTTATCACTAATGGGGAAATATACCTGGTATCTTTCGTACCCTACGTTCTTTAACGGAATGAAGTTGATTCCGGGATCCTGATATTTGGTACGGAAGGTATCTCTCCAAAAGCCCCATTCGCGTTCGTTATCATGAATCAGTAATTCTTTGAGCTCATGACCTTTGGGATAGATGGTTCTTTCCTCTCCGCAAAGTCCTGCCAAAACGTAAGGACCGTATGAAAAGGCTACGTACTCGTCGTCGCCGGGTAGCGGTGTGGTGTATACGTCCATAGGGAAATATACCTTAATTTCGTCATTGTTCTTGTAGTTTTTATTCAGCTTTATGAAACCATCTTCGAGACAATCCGAAATATTCTCTTCAATTCCGTTCAAAGTTATCGAATACTTGGAGTGAACCCATTCCGGAACACGAATGTTAAGTGAAAACTCTGTGTTATCGGTACAGTTAATCTTAAAGCACTGAACCAACATATCCGGCTGGTGGATGTGTATTCTGGTAAGCGCATTGGCGGTCTGCTTTGCGTTATTAGTGCTTGATGCCTGGAAACAGCCGCTTAATGTATCACGATACTGAGAAATTGTGACATCGGTGTCATTTATTGTGAATGTGCTGTTGCTTGCTGCGAAGACTCCTGTGTATATTTGGTTATCTTCCTGATAATACAGGTATCTGTTGTGCGCTGCATTAGCCTGAACCAGAGTACCGTGACAGCAGAAGAAATCATTAAACTTACTTGCCCAGGACTTTTTGGCACCGGAACGAAGAGGCTGGAAATATGTAATCAAGCCCTCTTCGGGATATGCGGCTTCTTCGCCGTTGGCATGATGACCTCTGAAATGTCCTTGAGACATTATTCCGTTGTAGAGGTTTCTTTCTATGTAATCAAGACAACTATGATCTTTGGTCCATCTGAAGATAAAGTCGGAAAGACGCATCATATTGTAAACGGTGCAGTGCTCCTGATTTTTCTCTCCGAGACGATTGGCCATATCATTCATGGGCGTCCAAATCTCACCGCAGGTCTGACCTCCCGTTACCGAAGTCCCGCGTCTTCTTACTGCAAAGTCATAGTAAGCAAGAGCAATGTTTTTATAGCGCTCGATACCTGTTACTTCGTAGATTTTGGCGCATCCTATTGCTTCGGGGATGGTGGTGTTGGCGTGCATGTTTGTTAATACGTCCACGCCTTCAAGAAGAGGATCAAAGAGACGATGACGATCGTACTTATCAATCAATGTCAGATACATTGAGTCTTTTGTAAATTCGTACAAATCAGCCCAAATTTCCAACATTCCTCCCGTTTCAACATCCAAAATATCATCCATTTCTTCTCTGGTTTTGTCTTTTACAAAATCAAAAAACCATTTTGAAAAATCAATTGAAACCCGGAGCGCTTCCTCATTATGACAGTATCTGTACATGTCGTTAAGGCCCATAAAGGTCTTGTGAACGGTATAGTGAGGTGCCCAGACAGCTTTTCCGCGTGCTATCCAGTGAAAATATTTTTCGGGTATTGAAGCTGCCCAAAGACCGCCGTTTTCGAGCTGACATTTTCTTAATTCCGAAACGATGTGATTTGCTTTTGCGAGCAATTCTTCATCTTTGACTGCATTATATCTTAATGCAACTGCGCTTAGGAAATGTCCGAGGAAATGTCCTCTTAACTGGCAGGTCGGATCTTCCCAACCTTTGTGAGCAATGTGGCTGCTTCCGTAGTTTTGATGCATGCCCGCTTCGTTATAATAGTTTTGCAAAAGTGCTTCGGAATTGAGTTCCATCAGGTATTCCCGATTACAAAACTCTTTTTCCAAAAGATCTCCGTCTTTTAAAATGACGTTAGTGCCGTATACGGATTTCATACAGAATCCCTCCTTAGGTGTTGGTTATACATAAATAATATCAGCATTTATTGAAAAAAACACTCGGTTTTTGCGCTTGATATTGCAGTATTTGTGATAGACGAGCCGATATGACCTGTGTTAAAATGTTTAGGTATTTTTTCAAAAGATTATGATGGAGAAAGAGTCATGGATTGGTTCAATTCTATTGCTGATACATTTTACAGATGTTTCATTAAAGAAGACAGATACCGGCTTTTGATTAGTGGTATCGGTGTAACGCTGAAAGTTTCCCTTTTTGCCGTTATTTTGGGAATAGTAATCGGTTTTTTGATTGCCCTTTGCAATCTTTCAAAGAACAAGTTTCTTAAGGCTGTAGGGCTTGTCTATACGGATGTCATCAGAGGTACGCCTTCGGTTACGCAGCTGATGATTATTTACTTTGTCATTTTTGCTACGGTTCCGTGGCCGAAATGGATTATTGCGACTATTGCTTTCGGTATCAATTCCGGTGCATATGTTTCGGAAATAATCAGAGCCGGTATCCTGTCAATCGATAAGGGACAGACAGAGGCGGGCAGATCGCTGGGACTTAATGCCAGACAGACCATGATGAGAATAGTGATGCCTCAGGCACTAAAAAATATTTTCCCCGCATTATGCAATGAATTTATCGTTTTGATTAAGGAAACCGCCATAGTAGGATATGTGGGACTTATGGATATCCAGAAGGCCGGAGATTTCATTAAGTCTGCTACGTTCCTTGCATTTATGCCGTTAATCGGAACGGCGATTATATATTATGTAATAATTAAGTTGCTGACTTTGGGATTAAAGCAGATAGAAAAGAAGCTTCGTGCTTCGGAAGCACATTAGGAGGATTAAAAAGTGATCAGAGTTAACGATTTACACAAATCCTTTGGCAGTCTTGATGTGCTCAAAGGAATCAGCGAACATATAGTACCCGGTGAGGTAGTTGTTGTAATAGGACCTTCGGGCTCGGGCAAAAGTACTTTTTTGAGATGCCTTAATCTGCTTGAAGAACCTACGAGCGGCGAAATCTATGTCGACAATGAGCTGATTACAGCCAAAGATGTTGACGTAAACAAAATCAGACAGAAGATGGGAATGGTTTTCCAGCAGTTCAACTTGTTCCCGCATTTGACCATACTTGAAAATATTACCCTGGCACCGTGCCTTATAAAGAAAATGACAAAAGAACAGGCTAAGCAACGCGCTTTGGAATTGCTTGACAGAGTAGGGCTAAAGGATAAGGCGGGTGCATATCCTGCTTCTTTATCCGGCGGACAAAAGCAGAGAGTTGCCATTGCGAGAGCTTTGGCCATGGATCCCGAGATAATGCTTTTTGATGAACCTACTTCGGCATTGGATCCTGAAATGGTCGGTGAGGTTTTGGATGTTATGAAAGATTTGGCCAAGTCCGGAATGACCATGGTAATAGTTACTCACGAAATGGGATTTGCCAAAGAAGTAGCTACGAGAGTATTGTTTATCGACCAGGGTGTTGTGATGGAATCAGGTACGCCTGAAGAAGTGTTCACGAATCCGAAGTCCGAAAGAACGAAACTTTTCTTGAGTAAAGTTTTGTAAAGTGTTATTATTAGCGATGTGTTTTATTTAACCAATTATATATAAGGAGTGATTATTATGAAAAAAGTAAGTAAATTAGTTGCAGTTGTTGCAGTTCTCGCAATGTGCGCATCGATGCTTTTGGCTTGCGGCAATTCAAAAGCTGAGGGAACAATTAAGTTTGGTACAAACGCAGAATTCCCTCCTTTCGAATTCATTACAGCAAACGGCGTAATCGGTGAGTATGACGGAATCGATATGGCTATGGCAAAGATGATCGGTGAAGAAATTGGCATGGAAGCTACTATCGAGAACATCGAATTCGATTCACTGCTTGTTGCTTTGCAGAACGGACAGTTGGATGCTGTTATCGCAGGTATGACAGTAACAGATGAACGTAAGGAAGCTGTTGATTTTTCCGTTCCTTATTACACAGCTACACAGGTTATGATTGTTAAGGAAGATTCCGACATCACATGTGCTGCTGACATGGAAGGCAAGACAATTTCAGTAGTTCAGGGTTACACAGGAGAAGTTTGTGTACAGGAACTCGGATATGAATATGAAGCTTTCAAGAAGGGAACAGAATGTGTTCTTGAGCTTACAAACGGAAAATGTGATGTAGTAGTTATCGACTCTGCTACAGCTCAAAAGTATGTTTCAGACAACGAAGGCCTTAAGATTGTTGAAGATCCCAACGCATTCGCATCTGAAGAATATGCAATTGCAGTAGCAAAGGGAAATGATGAACTCCTTGCAAAGATTAATGCTGCAGTAGAAAAGTTCCTTGCCGACGGAACTGTTTCAGAGCTTGCCGTTAAGTACACAGAAGCAGAATAAATTTAGAAATTACAATATATGATATCAGATGAGCCTCCACTTTTTGTGGAGGCTTTTTAGAAAAGGTTATACGGTTTTATGGAAGAAAAGGTAATACAACAGGAAAACAAAATGGGCGTAATGCCCGTAAACAAACTTTTGATAACAATATCCGCACCCATGATGATCTCAATGCTGGTGCAGGCTCTTTATAATATAGTAGACAGTATATTTGTAGCCAAAATATGCGAAGATGCATTGACGGCAGTGTCGTTGGCATTTCCGCTTCAGACGCTGATGATTTCTCTGGCCGGAGGTACGGGCGTCGGTATTAATGCTATTTTGTCAAAGGCATTGGGTGAAAGAGATTACGAAACAGCCAATAAGGCAGCTAAAAACGGTATTTTCTTAGCTGCATTGAGTTATCTTTTATTTATGATTGTCGGAATCACTTTGGTCGGAACCTATTACAGAAGCCTTACGTCAGATCCCGAGATAGTTGAATACGGAATTCAGTACATGAGCATTGTATGTATATGTTCTTTCGGTATGTTCGGTCAGTTTGTCCTTGAAAGATTATTGACCTCCACGGGTATGACTTTCTACACGATGATTACTCAGGGCACAGGAGCTATATTCAATATAATCTTTGACCCTATTTTAATATTCGGTCTGTTCGGATTCCCGAAAATGGGCGTTGCAGGTGCTGCGGTAGCAACTGTTTTGGGACAGATTATTGCTGCCACACTGGCAGGTATTTTCAATGTAAAAAAGAACAAGGAAATCAATATTGGCATGAAGGGCTTCCGCCCGGATAAAAAAATAATCGGAAGCATATATAAAGTCGGTGTTCCTTCGATTATCATGCAGTCTATCGGTTCGGTGATGAATTATGCCATGAATCAGATTCTTTTGGGATTTTCATCTACGGCAGCAGCTGTTTTCGGCGTTTACTACAAACTCCAAAGCTTCATTTTCCTGCCAGTATTCGGACTGAATAACGGATTGGTTCCCATAGTTGCATATAACTACGGAGCACGCTCAAAAGAAAGAATGATGAAAACGTGGAAGCTTTCTTGGCTTTATGCGACCATTATCATGACTTTGGGAACATTGGCATTTGAAATAATCCCGGGGCCTTTGCTTATGATGTTCAATGCGTCTGACGAATTGCTGAAAATAGGTGAGGTGGCATTGCGAATAATCGGAGTTCATTTCCCTGTTGCTGCTTTTTGTATAGTAACGGGATCGGTTATGCAGGCGCTTGGAAAGAGTATATACTCGATGATTACCTCCATTATGAGACAGTTGGTTGTATTGCTGCCTGCAGCATATTTCCTGTCTTTGCTCGGAAGTGTCGATTATGTATGGTGGGCATTTCCCATAGCCGAGGTGATGTCGGCCATAGTTACAATCACCAGCTTTATTTATGTCTATAAAAAAATTATTGTACATGTAGGTGAAAATGAAAAAGCGTAAGAATATAGTTCCCATTATTATATTGCTTTTGATAGTGCTGATTCTGATTTCGGTTATGGGGATTTGGGCGATTAACAGTGCTCTCAGTGCCAGAATAGACGGTGAGTACATTCGACAGATCGATTTATCGGATGAATGTGCTGAAAGTGCATATGATTTTTTGTCATCAATAGAGAATGTGGATTTTTCGTATGAGGAAATTCATAATTCGTATGAAGACATATGTATCGGAGAACATATTCGTTTTATGCCGGAAAGATTATCTCTCGGTGAAGGAACCTATATCGAGTTTATTCCTGAAGAAGATTACAATGCAAAGCGGGACGAATTTTACAGCATCTTATCAGGATATATTAAAAATGCGGTTGATGAGCGCCTGATAATGGAAGGCTACTCATATTCGCAAGATGAAAGTGCCGCTCTTACGGATGATGCATTGGGAATGGAACTTGAGGAGTTTTTGAAAGAAAATTTTTCGGATTTGTTTGTATCATACGAATCACTGACAGAGGCTTTTCCTTCGGATAGAATGTCGTATGTTTGCAACAAAGGAATGATTCAATTCGGAGGGTTGGACCACCCTGCGGAATATACAGTGCTAAAGAACAAAGATTTGATTATTACAGGTATCGATGATGAAAGTGCCCGCATTTACCAAAAAGTTAATAACAATACTCTTTTTGATATTTCTGACAGTAGTGTCAATTAGTCGATTTTTCGTATCGCCTCAGGCTGCACCGTTTGTTTACGTCGAGGAACACAACTTTGAAGTAAACGGCGTTATTACGCCTATTCATACCTGTGATTTGGGATATGACGGCAATATTTTCCTGTCGCTTCGAGAGGTGGCGGATGCGCTTAAAGATACCGAGTATTCATTCGGATTGACTATAAGCGATTCATCAATCGCCGTTACAAAAGGTAATTCATATGAACTGCCCGAAGAATATGAGCCGTGGAATGAAGAATTTATTGCGAACCTGAGAGCGTCGCAATCTGCCAATAAAATGACGGTGGATGAACGTGAGGTTAAATACTTTACAGTCAAGGTTAAGGACGCACAAGGTGCCTGTGAGTGCTTTATTTCATATGTTGATTTGGCGATGATTCTGAATGTGTGCATTACATGTGATGAGAACGAGAACCTTGTTTTTGATACGGAAAGATCGTTTGATATAGACCCGATGCAGCTTCAGGATATAGGATTCTTTCAAGGAGTAAATGCTGTATTGGTCGGTGATGCTACTACCGGTGAAATTTATTACTCATATCAGGCAGACAATCCATATCCGATAGCCAGCACCACTAAACTCATGACATATTTTTTGACTATGGATGCTGTTTCTGAAGGGACGCTCGGCATGGATACGAAATGTCGGGTTTCCGCAGTCGGAGAAATGCTTTCGAAAGGGCAGGACGGAGTAATCCCCGTCAACGAAGGCAAAGAGATACCGGTCAGCGACCTTATTATGGGAATTATGCTCCCGAGCAGTAACGAGTTTGCATTAACCTTGGGAGAAACAATAGGAGGTTCCGAAGAAGCTTTCGTTCAAATGATGAATGATAAAGCAAAGGAACTGAATCTAAAGTCGTCGCATTTTTATACAACCAACGGTTTGCCGTATTACGAAAACACAGTGGCGAGTGCCAAAGTTCAAAATGTAATGTCGGCTAAGGATATGTTTAAGATGTGCTCGGTCATTTTGAGAAATTATCCGGAAATAAAAGAGGTTACATCAACAAAGAAATTTGTATTGGAATCTGTCGGTAATACGGAAATCCAGAATTCAAATCTTCTTTTATATAATATGGATGAAGTAACAGGATTAAAAACAGGAACGACCACGAAAGCCGGTGCATGTCTGGTAACTTCCATACAGGCCGATGACCATGACCTGCTCGTGGTTTTATTGGGCGCCGAAGGGAATCCTGAAAGAATAGGAATGTCCGAAGTGCTCTCCAGATATGCGCTTAACAGATACAGATCGGGCAGCGCTCAATATGAAAACAATATAGAAAATGCCGAAGATATAGTTCGTTGTGTATTAAGAAAAGCTGCATAATCAGGAACAAATGAAGGTACATATCGTATGACATTGCGGAAATTGCTTGAAAAATATGACAATTTCATTTTTGATTTGTACGGGACATTGATCGATATTAAGAGCGATGAATGGGCGGACGATACATGGAATAAGTTTATTGAGTATTTGGATGCAAACGGAATAATCCATTCGCAGCTTGAAAATTTTCGTGATGATTTTTTCTCAAGGGATCGTGCGTATCGCGAAAAGCCGACTTCGTTTGATTATCCGGAGATAGATATAATCCCGGTGTATGCGGAACTGTTCAGTGAATACGGAAACGATGTAGTTTATGATAAAGATGCTTCGCCGGATGAAGGAACCGTTAACGGAATCGATATTTGTGAAATTTCGTATAAATTTCGCGAAGTATCACGCGAATATATGACCCTTTTTCCCGGACTTATCGACTTCCTTACTTATCTGAAAACAGCAGGGAAACGGATCTACATTTTGTCAAATGCTCAAGCTTCCTATACAAAGCCTGAGATTTGTCATTTTGAACTTGATAAAATAATGGATGACATATTGATGTCCTCGGATTATGGATGCATGAAACCGGACACTGCGTTCTATAACGAACTTTTGAATCGCTACAATATGGATCGGTCGAGAACCATTATGTTTGGAGACAGTTACGAAAGTGATTATTGCGGAGCTGCCAAGGCCGGAATCGATGCTTTATGGTTGAGCCGCAAACGATTTGCTCCCGCAAATAAAATATATGTGAAACTGATGAAAAAATGTGACTAATTCGCTTCCAATGCTTCCATGTATTCAATCAATTGCTGAATTTCGGTTAAGTTCATTTCCGCTATGATCGGAGCATCCGGATAATCGAAGCGATAGGAATCAAAATAGACGTCACTCAATCGGTTGTTGAAACGTTCCAAATCATGGATTCCCAGATGCGAGTACCAGTCACCAAACCAATAAAGCGGTTCTTCGGGACCACCGACCATTGCGGATTTTACTTCATCTTCCGTAATCGTCTTCGTGGGATTTATCTCATTGTATGCGTATAAATCTATGTAAAATTTAACAGGATCATCTATTACTACATCCGACAACTGCTGTGTGTTCTTTCGCTCTGAGTAAAATCCAAGTTCATACATCGCTACAGTAATATATCCTATATCATAAAACTTATCATTCTCTATCTTGGGGCCTTTTTTTGAGAAACCGTAAAACCAGTCAAGGTAGCTTTCTATTTTATCCGGAAGGTCCATAATTTTCGGTTCACCGTTCGCATCATATTCACTGCTGTAAAAATCGAGTACTTCATCCAAAGAAAGAGCATTCTCCGAAGGCTTTCCTTTTTCATTAAGCGCATCATTATACAGATTTATATATTGAACAGTCTGTTTCAAGGACTCTTTTGAACGAAGCGCATTAATATCCTCATACCGATCTCCGCTAGTTGCATATTCCGATACAAAAAATGCCTCATTTATCTGCTTATAACTGTATTTGGGGTTACTATTTCTTATACAGATTACGGCTATTAATGCGATGAGAATTATCGCCAATACAATTACTAATGCTATCCGACCTTTTTTTGATTTCATAATTTCGACATCTTCCTTCTATAGAAAATCTATATACATAATTATATAACAAAAAAGACTGCAATTCTGCAGTCTTTTTTATGCGGGTAACAGGGCTTGAACCTGCACGGTCTCCCACCAGAACCTAAATCTGGCGCGTCTGCCAATTCCGCCATACCCGCAAATTATTTAACAAGTTTTTACACGAGAAGCTCAAAACGTTCCGTTTTTCGCTATCGCGCTGTCGCGCTATAGTTTCGAATCCAATCGTGCTCATGCAAGTAAACTTGCTTCGCAGATATGTCTTCGAAACTGCCTCGCTCGTAGAAACGCGTAAATTCCGCCATACCCGCGTACCATCAGAATCTTATCAAACCCTCTATTCCTTGTCAACTGAATGAGGTATCCGGCCTGCGCCTTCGGTATTACTTTGCTCACACGTCCTCAACTGCACTTTTGACCAAGAAACTCGCACCTTCGAAGACGTTCGGCCGGTTCAATTGGCAATCCGTTGCCAACTGAACCTAAAAAATCCATCCGGGATTTTTTGCCTACAGTTAGTCGAGTTTCTAAGTCAAAAGCACAATTTCGTCCTATCGATTCGCAAACCAACACCGAATTCTCC
>JAZUFW010000017.1:0-9919 GCA_045640905.1 Lachnospiraceae bacterium | reverse complement strand
TCCGATGTACTCGCGATCCTTAGTTGTTAATGTTCCGTTTTCACCCTTAACTGCCAGTTCATTGATACGCTGTAACATATCATGTACTTCATTAAGAGCACCTTCTGCTGTCTGTACACATGAGATACCGTCTTCGCAGTTGGCAGATGCCTGTGTAAGGCCTCTAACCTGACGTCTCATCTTCTCGGAAATTGCAAGACCTGCTGCATCATCTGCTGCACGGTTGATCTTGTAACCTGAAGATAACTTCTCTGTTGACTTAGCCTGAGAAGCTGTGTTAACTGTCAACATTCTGTTTGAGTTCATTGCCTGTAAATTGTGCTGTACTACCATATTGTTTTCCTCCTTGAAAATATTGGTCGCATCCTTGCGACTAAAATGTATTAAGTTGTTTCGGCAATTATCTTGCCTTGTATATTATGTATCGGACATTTTTTCCGGTACTTAATACCTAAAATTAAATTTTTACTGTTATTTTTATTCCTTTACTTTTTCTTGTCCATATATCGCGAATCATTCACGTTCAATCCGCTCATGTTTTTATAGTAATGCATGGCTACATTAACGGATCTTTTGCCCTCGGACAGTCCTTTGCGTTCCTTAATAAGTGCATCGGATACTCCCTTTCGATTACGTTCCTCCAAAGCATTTATCTTCGTACTTAATTCCGTAATCGTCTTAATCCGCTCCTGCATGGAACGAATATCCTCGGAATACTGTGCCTTATTATCCTTAAGTTCACTTTCCACTCTTGAATAAACCAGTTCAAAGCCTTCGTCAAGCTTCTCTAACTTTTCAATGCATATGTCCTTGTCATCCACCAATGCATCGAATTTTTCGGCATCAAACTTTTCCGAAGACAATACTTCCTGCTGCATTTTGCACAGTCTCAGTATTTCTTCCAGTACCTTTTGCTTCTTTTCAAGGCTTTCGCGTAATGCAGTCACATATTCTCTGCTCATACGGCACCTCTTTGCGCATTAAGTCGCATTACTTCTTTCCAGGTGTCTCGAACCGAGCGCAAATGAGTATTGACTTCTTCAAGAATCTCCGGGTCCTTGCTTACGTTAGCCTGTACCAGACGAGAACTAAGGTAGGAATATATCTTTTCAAACTCCTGAGCCACCGGGTATTTCATATCCAGAGTAATTCTCAGATGATCGATGATTCTTTCTGTTTTTACTATATGAATATGAGCCTTTTCGATATTCTGCTCGCGGCATCCGTCAATAGCGATGTTGCAGAACTTTATTGCTCCTTCATAGAGCATCAACGTCAACTCGGCAGGTGACGCCGTTAATACCTTACTGTTCTTGTACTGCGCATATGCATTGGGCAAAGCCATAGCACAAACCTCCTAAAAGAATTTATGATCCAAGTAATGAAGAAATTGCGTTCTGGTTAGACTGCATCTTTGCCATTGCTGTTTCCATGGCCGAGAATTTCGAATACCATTTATCTTCATATTCTGTAAGTTTTAATTCCAGGTCAGCTATTTTCTCGGTGTAGTCATTATAATCGGCCTTCATCTTCTGATCATCGAAGAAGCTTCCGTAACTTCTGACGCCGTCAACTCTGGCAGACATCTTATCCATCTTTTCGTACATGGTCTGAGTAAGTTGAGTAAAGAAGCTCATAACCGCATCGGGATCCGATGTAATCATATATTCAAGAGTATTTGTTTCCGAACTGAATATATTGTCGTCAGCATCACCTTTAATATGATAAGCATGCTTTTCATTATCTGCCGTTTCAAAGTATCCGCCGGTTTCGATTCCGAAATCGAATAAATACATTGTCTTGCCGTTAACTTCAAATCCCTGGCTCATAATCTCGGATAAAGCCGATGTCAAATCATGAACATTAGAATCCTTAGCCAAAACCTGTTCTTTTAACTTTTCTTCCCACTTTTCGATTTCATAATCCGACATAGCGGATTTTTCTTCATCAGTCAGCGGTTCATACTTTGTATCAGTATTGGCATTATAGTATTTATCCATTTCATTCATTAAAGCAGAATATTCTTTAATGAATTTCTTAACCATATCATATATGGCACCGGTATCTTTGGTGGTAGTTAAGGTAATACCTTCCGAATCCGTCAAAGCGTTAGCGGTGATTGTCAGTCCGTTAACCTCAAATGTATTTGTCTTTGAGGTATAGGTCACACCATTCAGTTCAATAGAAGCATCGCTCCCCGGAAGCTTAACCGCTGCAGAGCCAAGGCCCAACTTGTCAAGCGCGCCACCGCTAAGGCTAAAGTCTGCTGCCTTACCCGACTCATTGGCTCCAACGAAAAATCTCTGTGTTGCCGAATCGAATTTGCAATTAACTCCTGCCTTTGACATTTCGGTTGCAAGTGCATCCAGTGTCATATCAGGCTTTAATGTTACTTCTTTGGTAGTAGCGTTTGCGCCTTCTCCGACAGTAACACTTATGAAAGTTTCCTCATTAATTCCAAGTTCTGAAA
The DNA here is from genome assembly GCA_045640905.1 of Lachnospiraceae bacterium. Lineage (GTDB taxonomy): Bacteria > Bacillota > Clostridia > Lachnospirales > Lachnospiraceae > JAILLW01. Next base: position 7,449 of record JAZUFW010000017.1, on the reverse strand, counting down.
GTAATGTTGCACTGGTAGCTTTTTCTCCCGTGGCATTTCCTTCGGTATCCTTTAATGTCAGTTCTCCGCCCGTCATGTAACCGGACTGAGCCAACGCGGTAACCTTTAGATTCTGCGTTGCCAACATAGCCTTTTCGGAAGTAACTACAGAGCAGACATTGCTGTCCGAAGCCTTTGTTGTATACTTTGAATAGGAACTTTCATATTTAAGATTATTTAAATTGGTAAAAAGGCTCTTGGTCTTTTTGTTCAAATCATTCCAGGCATCCTGCTGATACTTTATCGTCATCTGCTTTTTGGTAGCCTGCTTAACCTTAACAGACTTTGCCTCTACCAACTGGTTTATTAAACTTTCCGTATCTAATCCGGAGTACATTCCGGTCACTCTGTTTGTAGGCATAGTAACCTCCTATCTCTTCTCGTCAACCAATATTCCTGCCATCTCCCATACCTTGGCTATCATGTCGAGAGTCTTCTCAGCCGGCAGTTCCTTAATGGTTTCCTTGGTTTCTTTGTCAATAATCTTGATGGTTACATGGTTGGTAGCCTCATGGATACCGTATACCGCCTCGGAATTAACCATCTTCTTGTTCAATTCCTCGACAGCTTTCTTAATCTTGTCATGAGTAGCCTGATCCTGTTCCATGATATCTCTGGCATCTGATTTGCTTGAATCATCAGATGAAGATTTAGCATCGGCATCCTGTGCCTGTGTAATCTTTACCGTAGAAGGATCAAACGATGTAGTGTTCTGTTGCTGAAGGACCTCCGTGTCCGCTTCCTGTTTGGGCGCAGGCTTGGTAACAGCCGTATTCTGTACCTGATACGTCATAGCACTGCTTATAGGTTCGATTGCCATAAAAATCACCTCCGTGTGATGTAAAAAAGAGTTAATATAGTTATTTTCTCTGTAATTATGTGCATTCACGTGTTGTGCACATAGTCTGACAGAGTTTGTTTTCTATCTATATATCGGAACAAATCGTGTAAAGTTTAGCCCATTTTTAGTTTTTTTCTGAAAGAAGAACACAAACTTGCAAATTCCTCCCGACTCAGTTTTGATGAAAGTGTCTGAATCACATAATAATTGAATTCCGTTGCATATTCTTTTATATACGGATTACATGCAAAGTTCGGAAATTTGTCGATTAAGGATTCCCGTAGTTCGATATAAAATTCGTAAGGCGGATTATCATATGTGAAGCTTATAACCTTTAATGCAGCTGCGTAAGCTATTAGCAAATAGTAGCACTCAATCTCTTGACCGTTTCGGTCAATAAATCCTCGTTTTCTTAATTCATTAAAGGCATAATCATCTACACGAATCATATCGAAATGATGATCTGCTCCTTTTTTCATAACCGTAGACTGTTCGTTAACAAAATAATGATATAATTCGCGGTCGGTAACGGCTATTTTCTTTGCATACATATACATAAGCAGCATTGTAAATCTGTCTTCATAAGCGCATCCTTCCGGAAAATATATGTCATTTTCACAAAGGAAGCTTCTTTTGTACAATTTCCCCCATACCGTAAGTCCCATGCTCATGCACATCAGGAACACGCCGCGCTTTTTATCGTTATCAATATTGAACACCTTGAATTCCGATTGTTCTGAAAGGGCGTTGATATTTCCACCCTTTCCATCATCTCGAACAAATCCGCAGGAAACCACATCACAATCGTTCTGCATCATTGCGTCAAACAGCACCTGAATTATGTCTTCTTCAATCCAGTCATCCGAATCCACATACATAATAAACGGTGCTGAAGCATAGGTTAATGCCAAATTTCTGGCTCTGCCCTGGCGTCCGTTTTCATCAAGATGAATTATCATCACAGATTCCGGATACTGTTTTTCTATCTCAACCATTTTCTGCCATGTATTGTCAGTAGAGGCATCATCTACCATGATAATCTCCAATTGCTCAATTCCGAATGTCTGCTTAGCTATGGAATCAAAGCATCTGTCTATGTAGTTTTCTACATTGTAGCAAGGTACAATGACACTGATTTGTTTCTCTGTCATAATCTCAGTTTCCAACTTCACTCATGATTGTTCTAAATCGTTCACTCCAACTGTCCGCTTTCACGTTATCATACGCGTTTTGAGCAATCTGTCTGCGCATATCGTCATCATTCAAAACATCACATACCTTTTGAACCAAAAAATCATAATCCTTCATATCCCAAAAGAGAATATCCTCTGATTCGGCAAATCGTTCCTTAAGGTATTCACTGGAATTGCTCATCACAACAGCACCATTAAGTGCTCCGTTAAAAATTCTCTCATGGGCACCATATGCAAAATACGGCAAATCATTAAGTAATACCTTGGTCTGTGATATCAGCTTCAGACAGTTTTCCGGTGAAACCATTCCTATATAATGAACAAACTCGGGATTCTGTTTTTCAACTTCTTCCCATTCTTTCCCACCGCCTACCGTCACATGAATTCCGGAATCGGCCAATGAAAGTATCATCTCTTTGCGTCTGCTGCCCGTATAAAATCTTTCAACCGACGCCATAATCGCATCGGTCAGTACTATCACCTGCTCGGCTGACAATTTCAGGTCATATTCCTTTTGAAAAGCCCAAACAGCCTCATGAGCTTCAACGCACTCCTGCGTCGCGTAATATTCCAAGCAAAACTCATAAAACGCTTCACTGTCCAGGAATCCTATCGGCGCAAAGTTGACCTGATCTTCGTCTTTGAAACTTCCCACGTATAAAACGTCAATAGGGCGTTCATTACAGCACATTCCGTTTATATCTGCTCCACCGTGAGGAATAAACCTGAAGTGCTCGGAAAGATTTGGGAAAATCTCATTAAGGAATTTCATATGCCCTTTATCAATAGTGTAAACATATGTATTGGCAGTAAAATTATTCACTATGTCGTGTATATAATACACAGGATGATCAACCAGAATATTTATGAATTTCACATTTTTCATTCTCCAATATGAGCGTTCTCCCATTTTGAGAGATGCTCCCACATTATTGAATGTTATTACCGTGGTTGTTTCGTCTATATCAGGGTCCAATTCATAAAGTCTGTTTATGGCATTTTTTGCATCCCTTAAATTTATTACCTCTGCATCATTTCCTTTGGCCATCTCATCGACAAAAAGGTCCAAAGTTGTCAGTCCGCCTTTTAGCAATAAAATCAATCTATTTTCCTCCAAACACCGTATCTATCATTTTCGCCACTCTGATTTTATACGTATGCAGCGATTTTACCTTTTCGTACCCGTTCTTTGCTATCATGTTGCGTTCCTCGTCATGCGACAGATAGTACTTTATTAATTCGATGCATTCAGCAGTATTTTCATAGCAGGCTATCTCTTTTCCGATTTCAAAATACTCCGGAATTTCGGCTTGATAGTTTGAAAGAACAAAGCCTCCGCAGCCCATAATATCCCAAACACGTTGCGACAATCCCGTTTCGATGCACCTCATTGTGTGATTTAAGTTTATCTTTGATTCTGCGAAAACAAGTGGCATTTCATTGTGAGTTGAAACACCGCCCATAACCCTGATATTAGGATTCAGTTCATTGCATTTACTTCTGGTGAAGAGCGCTACATCTATGCTTTTTTGTGCAATCGAATTCAATAAATCTATTCGCTCACGAGCCGATAATTCATATCCGAGTATGTTTTCACTCAAAGCAAACAGTTGCTCGTCAATAATCGGTTTTTCTATCGAAAAACGTTCAAAAACCGCATTTCCTGCCTTCACTATATTTCGTACATACTCCGAAACATCTCTATCATTTATCACTTCTCTTATCAGGGAAAGTCCTGACAATCTCGCCTGGGCTCTCATTATTCCGTCAAAGAAACCTCGCGTCTCCTCATTGAGTTTAAGTTCTCTATAAGGCGATTTTTCGGTATACAGCGATCCTACAAGCGAAACATCATACTTATATGTAAGGTTTTCGCTTCGTAGGACACCATCCCACCTGTCTACATTTGTTCCAAGCGGCAGATAGTATATTCCTTCGGGATTTTCGTTTACTATCGATTCATATTGCGCGTAGTCAAACAGAAAAATACGATTATATTTACTGCGGATTGTTTCCGAATATATTTCAAGCACAGGGCAGTCCACGCTGAGGCAGATGTAAAAAACCTTCAGTTTTTCGCATATCTGAGCTATATATGGGAAATAATTGATACTGAAAACAAAGTCGGGGCTGTTTGAAATAACAGCCTCGCCCAAAGATCTGATCCTGGTATCGGAATCTATTGCCTTCTGGGTTATTTCAATGTTCTCTTCAATAACTTCTATATTGAATTCTTTGAAGGCAGCCAAAATATCAGATTCCACTATGCTGCCGTATCGATGAAATACTGCTTTCATGCCTATACCCTATAATCCATTATCATTACCGGTTTCTTTGCTCTTTGAAAAAGTCTGATCAGCGGACAGGTGTCACCGTAATACGCATCACTTTCATCTTCCAACTCTTTATAGTCAACTCTATCCTCAGTCATTTTGACCAGGATATCCGAATGTGCCGCCTTGAGTTCATAGAGTTGTTCTCGCAATTCCTCCGGTATTTTTTGTTCAGTTTCCAAAAGATGTGTCGCCGTAACTCCCGGATAGATATACCATCTGACTTCAACTGCTCCTTTTGAAGCTTCAAAAGTTTCAAAAACAGTTTTTAACTTCCCGATAACGTCAATGTCTTCCTCGAAAAATCTTCCCAGGCTGGTTACGAACAGAATTCTCTTTTTTCTGTTTTCATCCTTCGATGTCCGGTCACATTCCATGTTGCGCTTTGTCTGTTCAACGATTTGTATCTTGGAATCCCAGATTTGTTCATACTTTTCGCCGGAAAACTCTGTAAGTTTTGAAACATATACCGCCTTCATCGCTTCGGAATTGACCACTATTTCGTCTGCATGAATCACGCCCGGAACAGTTACATAGTACATCATGTTTTTGTATTCACGTCCGTCATCTACAGTAAAATCATCCATCATCATAGGCGGAACATAAATGAGTTTATCGCTCAATTCAAGTAACTTATCCGAATAAAAATCCATCGATACACTGTATACGGGATTTTCATTGTCATACGGGTCTTGGAAGCAGATTATCGACGGTTTCACCAATTCCAAACTAAATTCCCGATAGTCCCTTACATTCAATTCTTTCGGAAAATCATCCTTTTCATAGCAAATATACTTTGCACTTCCGTCATAATCCTTATAAAAATACGGGACAGCGAGTACATGCACATCATATGACTCATCATTAGAATATTTCGTATAGATGTTTTCGAACGTTTTGAAGTCGGAAGCAAAAGAACAAATAAATACCACATCTTCTTTGCCGATGATTTCATCATGGATATTGGCCGATAAGACATTGACTTCATTAGTCAATTCATCTGTTATTGTATTTCCGCATCCGGCCTGATACAGCAATTCACATAGTCGTTCAAGGCTCTTTACGGATTCTGTTCCTTCCCCTTTAACGCTCTCTATCATCGTTCCCAGGTCTATGGCCAGCTGCTGGGAATCCGCATAATCACTTTCATTGCAGGCTTTTGATGCAATTCTGTAACACATGTTTTTTATCTCATCAAGAGCTTCCAATGCCAATTCCTTATATCCTTCGGATTTCTTCGAAATGCTCTTCCTCAAAAACAGTTCATCTTCACTAAAGGTATATTCCGGCATTTCGAAATCCAAAACCTTCTTCAAGTTTTCTTTTTGTCCTTCGAAGAAAGGATATTCATGTGCACCCCCATCTTTATATATGTCCCAATAGCGGTGATAGCATTTCTCGATAAAATAATCATATGCGAGCGGAACGCTGATCATCATGTCTTCATAGGGTACTCTGATGCAATCTTCAAAAATGCTTTTGGGCATATATCTTTCAGGGCCCTTAAGTCCCCACGGAAACATCTGTGTTATTACGTTTGACATATCGGGTGTTATTTTAGCAAAATGTCTTTCAACTTCGTGATATATACTTCTTCCCGTCAGTTCGGAATCCTCGCTTCTTGGCAAAGTCACTCCGAACATTTTATCCAATTCACGCAGGAGTTCCTCCTTGCGCATACCTGTGTATTTTCCCTCGACAATACCATCCGCCACTGCCAATGCATACGTCAAATCATGACATCTTTGCTTTTCTGTTTCAGTATCTTCAATTACATAATCCAAAACAAAAATATCAACGCATGCAATATACGGGAATCCGTCAAATTCTCGCAAATGCTCCGCATCAAAACAGATTCTGTTTTTAGCAACCACTTTGCCCATAAAAAGCCAAAAGTCCGGCTGGTTATCCAATGTCTGAATATGATACCCTTCCGGAAGTGTTGTTTTTGCAATATTCAAAAAGCGCGTATAATCCTCGCGCTTCATAACAATATCCATGTCATCGTCCCAGGGAATATACCCGCCGTGTCTTATGGCTCCCAGCATTGTTCCCCAATCGGCAAAATACATTATGCCGTTTTCGGAACATACCCTGTCGATTTCTTTCAATATTTTTAGTTGGGCATTCCATGCCATCTTTATCTGTGCGGGCACAAAAAAACCTTCACGCACTTCTCCAAGCAGGAACTTATTCGGTTCTTTTTCACTCATCATCCGCTGTACCCATCACCTTAATGTATTCTTCCGATTTGTCCCTCATCAACGCAAAGCCCCTGTCAAGTTCCTCCATACGGAATTTATGTGTAATCAATTTTTTCGGCTCAACACCACCGTTTACTACGCGTTCCAAAGCGTAATGCCAATCATCCGGCTTCCCGAAAATTTGAAATCCGTCCATTGAAAAAGAAGAATTCCATGTTCCAACCAACGTAAGCTGTTTTCTCAGAATCTTCCAATAGATGTCTTGTGATAACTCCATATCCGATTTGGGATTTCCGACCAGCATAATTCGTCCCTCGGGTGCTGTTAAGTTAAGTGCCCAATTAATCGTTTCGTTGGATCCGACACATTCAAAAAACACATCTATCGGTCTGTTTTTAAGTCCCAAATTTTCCTTCTTTATCCCAAGTTCCAAGGCTTTCTGCCTTTGATATTCTTTATTTGCAAACACGATGATATCTTCGATACCCATATCAAGCAGGAACTCTATTACCAGCATTCCTATCGTTCCGAGCCCGCAAACAGCCACAGTTTCTCCCTTTTTGGGCGCAATTCTTTTTATTGCATGCACTGCCACAGCCATTGGCTCCAACATGGCCGCTTCTTCATACGAAACACTGTCCGGAATTGTAATCAAATTCTTTTGGGGAACACAGACATATTCAGAAAAAGCGCCATCAGAACGAGAGCCTATATAATCATAATCACGGCACATCTCATACTTGCCTTTCCGGCACATTTCACACTTTCCGCACGGGATCAAAGGAAATACTCCGACACGTTCTTTGGTATCAACTACCTCCCCCGAGAATTCATGTCCC
>JAZUFW010000016.1:0-25938 GCA_045640905.1 Lachnospiraceae bacterium | reverse complement strand
CTTTTATGCCCTTCAGGGGCCCAGGAGACTTCCCTGATTCACTCTCTCCTGGGCCCCGTTACTCTTTTCTACCCTTCAGGGGCCCAGGAGCCTTCCTTGATTCACTCTCTCCTGGGCCCCGCTACTCTTTTATGGCCTTCAGGGGCCCAGGACCTTCCTTGATTTTTTCTCTCCTGGGCCCCCGCTTCCGATTGACATATAAACAAAAAGGACCGCGGCATTTGCCGTGGTCCTCATTCATACATCTATATCACCAATATCAATTTACTCCGTAAAGCTCTGCCATCTTGGCAGGTCCGTACCAGTCAAGTGATGTATCTACATTTGAAAATGCGGGGATTGTGATTTCCTGATTAACATGATTCCACTTGTATTTCAAAACGAAAGTAACATTCTGAGCAGACTTGGCAGCAATCTTTTCCATAAAGCTCTTTGGGAATGAATTCCATTCACCCAACTCGATTTTTATGATCTGGCCGGATTTGGAGGCTTCAACCAACTTAGTGCCGTAGTCGTTAATTGCAAAACCGTACGCTGATAAAGGCTGTGTATTTTTAGCATATCCGCAGACAGTGCAGACATCACCTGCCAAACCGTCACTGTACATTGTAGGCTCTGAAATCGTCTGCCATGCGAAATTGTGTTCATGTGCACATCCTGCTGAGACTTCTTTGGGTGCTCCAAACTCAAGATTCTCCGGACACAATTCAAACTTCCCGGTTACTGGATTCTCATGGTATACTCTGCCAACCATAACGCCTCCATCGAATCTATTTTTATTTTCACGTCCATGAATTGGCACCGTTTCCCCTAAATAAGTATATTGCCATACTTCAATATTTCCCATAATGTCCGTTTCCGTAGTCATGGGAACAATAAGATTATGTTCCTCCTCGATTGGGCAAGGATTAATCTGTGGATAAGGATGACCTCCCTCATCAGCATATGAAGATACCCCTAACTCCAAAATCAATGCGCCCGATAATGCAGCAACCAATATTATTGAAAACAACTTTCTTAATCCATTATTCATTTTCAAATCCTTTCCAAACAGCTAAGAAATACATATTAAGCAATCAAAAAAAACTGTTTTTCATTACAGTTTATGATACTAACAACCCCACCAATTTTCAAGGTTCAAATCTCTATTGAATGCAAAAATACCGAAGGCGGTAGCGAATCCATCCCAAGGAAGATGCTCTTAACTCTTTCAATGAGCAATATCCCGACTTTTCTGAATTAATTATTACCAAGATAGATGAAATCTATAAATAACCGAAAATCATTGTAAGAAAAATATATTACTATCAGTTGCGGCTATTTCTTCAATTCCAGCTTAGATTCTGAATAGAAAAGATAGCCGCTTCTTCCATGATTAAAAATGATATAAGTATATGCCTTAATTTTCTTTATAAGATAATCATATAAAAGTCGCAATGTCAAAACGCAATCCCTCTATTCGTTTACTTACGCCCCTTAAAAATGGTATAATTTTAATGTTATTTTCATAACAAATATTATAAAAATCCGAATCATTTTTAGGAGGAAACTATGGACAATGTAAAGGTTATTGCAATAGGAACACGTTACAGATTAAGAGACGAAATCGGTGGAGTTACGGTGCATGATGATATTGACCATCTGTACGCGTATTACGAGAATCTGTTTATCGATGATATTAAGGCCCAAGTCAATCCGCTGACAGAAGTGTCATTTTCTGAATTCATTGAAACACAAAAAGATAAAAAGACCGAAAACATCGAATCTAAATATCCCTTCTATCTCGGATGGGAAGTTTCCGGTCGTTGCAACCTTGATTGTATATACTGCTTTGCGGAAACCGCTATCCACACGGATAACACGGACCAGATAATGAAGACTGCCGAGAGCATCCTGGCTGTTCATCCTCTGGTTGTCGGACTTAGCGGCGGAGAACCTACGCTTAACCCCAAGTTACCCGATATCATTAAGCTCTTTTCCGGTAAAGTATCCCTCATCTTAAATACCAACGGAACAACTCAGTTACTTGGAAAGATAGTTCCTCTTTTGAAAGAAGCCGGCGTATTGGTTCGATTAACGGTAGATGCCATGAACAACGATTTATTAAACTCCGTTCGTCCCCCTGTATCAATGCCCTCGGGCGGCTTTGATCAGGTCAGCATTCTCCGTAAGAACATTAAGCTTTTGGTCGAATCTGACGTAAATATGATGATTCACACCGTCGTTACTCAGCAAAGCAAAGCTTACCTCGAAGAGACAGCCAAAGAACTTATTTCTCTCGGCGTAAAGCGTTGGCATATGTATAGCGTGGATAATTGTTGGAAATGCAAAGACATTTTCGATGATATATACGTAGACAAACCGGAAGTTCGCGATATTTGTGAAAATTTAAAAGCAAAGTATGGTGATAAGCTTCACATTACCTACCCTGCTTCCGCTCTTCAAAACAGAGAATGCGCAGTTTTGCTGGTTGACAGTACCGGAAGATTCTTCGTCAACCCCAACGATGCTCATGTTCGATTCATCGGCCAGGATCCAACCGCTCCCAGCATAGATGAAATCCTTAGTGAATTGGATTATGAGAAACACAAGAAATGTTATTTGACCAATTACTGGACAGCACAATAAATAATAAGGCGGATACACATCATGAAAAACATACTGATAACAACACTTGGATATTCAACCAGAAAGGACGCTCTGGATTACTTCGTATATACGGATGACAACGGTGAGAAACTGTATTGTACCGGCATCTCGGTAGCCGAAGCCGGAACCAAATATATCCTGTCCCAAAATCGAATTGATGAGATTTTGGTAGTAGCAAATTCTACCGCTGTCAACGAATATGATAATACCGCCCCCCTGCCCTTGAAGGAAGCCATTATCGAAAAAATGAGCGATGTAAACAAGCTTTCCGAATATGGTTTTTATCAGTATCGAATCCAGCAGTTCTTGGACGGATTGGATATCGACCTTTTTGAAATAATGGAAAATGCTCCCGAAAACACCGAGAAAGATTTTTCGATTTTCAAAGATATGACATCTTCCGAATATTCCGAGATTAAATCCTCCCTGCCCAAGGAAGTATTTGACTACAAATGTGCAGTTTCATATTCAAAACTCAACTCACATTACAAAATGTATCCGCTGGAAATAAACAAAAAGGTAGCTATCAGATTCTTGCCTGTCATTGGCAACAATTTCGGACAATTCGAAGAAGAATATGAGGCAATCATCAGCAATCTATTAACTCTGCGAAGCGATGACATCAAACTCTATATCGACTTACAGGGATTTGATTTCAACGAGGCTTTCAGCCTTTATAACATGATTTCCATATACAGTGAAAGTGCCAATAACAAAGTTGAACTGGCAGGCATTATTCAGACTTCATACGACCCCACTTTCCCTGTCAATCCGATCAAAAACGAATGGCAGCGTTACGAAATTCAAAAACTGCTTTCGGGAATCTATACTTTCCTAAATTACGGAAAGTCCTCCGATATTTGCAAATATTGGAGTTCTCGCCCGAAAAAGACGCCTGCCATCGATACATTAATTGAAGGTATCAAGTACGTTGACGAAGGTGTCACATTCTGTAACATTCCGATAATAAGATATGGAATCAGTATAATCAGAGAATCTCTTAAAGATGAATCCGACAACAGAGACACCGCCTATATCGTAATGAAGAGTCTGATTGAAAAAGATTACGGTGATTTGCTAAAAGACGAAACTGCCAGCATTCCCGCCTTATTGAAATGGACGGTTGATAAAAAAATGTTCCAGCAGGCTCTTTCCATTATTGAATCGCATATCCCCGAAGACCTCGTCGACAGAGGAATCTTTTATTACGCAAAAGGGCCTTCGGACTTGGAAAATGTCAAAAAAGAACTCAACGTTGCATATTGGAATGAATCATACAAATGCCGCTATGCATTTAACGATGCAGATCACTACATGCTGAAAAGTTACGGCAGAAACTTTATTAATAACCGTCAGGGAAAAGCCATGATAGAACGTGACTTGGCGGGATTGTGCGTTCGCCGCACACATGGCGGTGTTGACGGCGTACTGCCTGCATATTCCGATTTACACGATGACAATTCACTGCTTGAACTTTTGATAGCATATTTCCACATCGGAAACCTTCGTAACCAGGTGTGTCATGCCATTGCCCCGCAAACGGCAGGCGCTCATGCATCAACCGTTACTCCCGAAAACAACACGGAGCTCATAAGCAAGGCTTTGCGGCAATTCGTTAACATGTATTTGGCCGTATGTGATCAGATGAACAATCCCGGCTACGTACCCGTAAAGTTAACAAGCGAAGATTTTCGTTCGTATACAGGTGCTCATCAGCTTGCGCCCTTTGAGTCTTTGGAAGGCGGAGTTCTCGAGCAGAACTGTACCTGCACATTTAACGGCAGGGAAATTCATGTCAATATCAAAATGTTAGCCCCGGAGGAAGACTAAGATGTCGTTTCAGGAAAGATCGGAAAACACTCTTGTTTCCAAAGGAGAAATATTTAAATTTGCCGTTCCGTCAATGATGGAAGAACTATTTAACACATTTACTTCCATCATCGACTCCAAAATGGTATCCTCCCTCGGAGTATCATATATAGCCGCCGTATCGGTTACCACCCAACCGAAATTCTTTATCTTCGCACCGTTTGTGGCCATTAACACAGTACTCAGTACCCTGGTGTCATTTTATTACGGCAAAAAAGACCGTGAACGAGTCAATTCCATTTTTCTGACCGCACTCTATTCGGTTATCGTTCTTTCAATAATTTTGGGAATATTGAGCTGCATATTTGCAGGCGGAATAATGCAGATTTGTTCCGGACAGGAAGATACGATGGATTTATCTATTCAGTATTTCCGCATTATTATGGGAGGAATGATTTTTAATCAACTCCTTTTATTGCTGAACGCAGGTTTGCGCGGATATGGCAAAACCACTTTGGCGTTTACGTCAAACGCTATATCCTCTATCGTAAACATTTGCTTCAATTATCTGCTGATTGAAGGGCATTTCGGATTCCCCGCCCTGAAAATTCAAGGTGCTGCCATCGCAACGGTTTTGGGAACAGTTGCAGCATTTTTGTATTCTTTACATTTTGTGCTCAAAGAAAACGAATATCTGAGTTTTATATTCATAATAAAAAACAAAATCAAGGCATCTGTTTCCGCAATCAAAGAAATCCTTCAAATGTGGAAAGAAACTTTCGTCGAAAACATACTCATGCGTTTCGGATTTTTGATTTCTTCGGCAATTCTGGCACGAACCGGTTCCTTCGAAGTATCAGTATATTCCGTTGCTTCGCTGATGCTTAGCATTAGTTATGCATTCGGTCGCGGATTTTTGAACTCCGCCGTCGTATTAATCGGTCGAAGCCGTGGCGCCGGTCAGAATCATTTGATAAAAAAATACTCCACCATGCTAATTAAGTATTCCGCTATTTTTTCCGTGATATCATCAAGTATTATCATTCTGATATCCAGACCGTACGTCGGATTGTACAGTACCTCTCCGGACTTTATCAGTCTCGGCATCAAATCATGTATCTTTATATCCGGAGCATCACTGTTCCAGGTTCCGAAAGTGTGCTTCACCGGAATGCTTCAGGGTCTCGGAATGATGAAACAGACAAAGCTCGCCGCAATATGGTCGGTGCTTTTGCTTCAGCCTGTCGCAAATGTCCTGTTCGTATATGTTATTAAAATGGGAATTTACGGAATATTGATTTCAGCCATTTTGTCACAGATGGCATGGCTTATTTGTTCGGCCCTTTATTACCGAAAGGGCCTTGCGAAAATATAAACAGATTTACGAAGCTTTTTTAACTATCGCTTTGCCGAGCCACTTTTTCTTTCTCCAATGGTTCATTACGATTAAGCCTCTGATACATTCATCGGTAGCGGTTCCGGCAAAAATGCCTGCGACGCCCAAACCTGCAGCAATTCCAAGCCCGTAACCTACGGTAACTCCGAGTCCCCACATGGTAAACAGACCGACTATCAAAGGATATACGTAATCGCCGGCAGCTTTTAGCGAACTTACAAATGTCATATTTAAGCATCTGCCGATCTCGACAAAAATATCAACCAATAATATAAATAATCCCAGATGAATTATCTGTTCATTGTTCGTAAAAATTCTCAGCGTAAAAGGACTCAGCAGACAGTTTATTCCGGCGAGTCCAACCGTAATAGGCAAAGACACTTTCAAAGTCTGGAATACTCTCTTATAGGCGGCATCTTCTTTGCCCGCACCTACCAAATGTCCCGTAATAATCTGCGTAGCCATGGCTGATGCGTTCGAAAATACCATGGCAAAAGAAATCAACGAATTACAAAAAGCTCTGGCATTAACCGAATCATTTCCCATACGATTTACAAAACTCAAAAGAACCATCTGATACAGACTGTATGAGAAATTCTCTCCGGCCGAAGGCAGACCTATTTTTATCATCTTTAGAAGCATATCCCCGGGAAAAGGCTTAAGATACGAAAGCGAAATGCGTCCGATCTTTGACTTGTAGAAAAATGCTATAGAAACCACCAGGGCCACAAATCTCGCCACTACCGTTGATATGGCTACGCCGGCGACTCCCAAATCAAGGAACTTAAGCGGCCCGTACAGGAACATGTAATTTCCGAAAATATTAATCAGGTTGATGATAACGGAAATATACATACCGACCTTGGTATGTCCGTTACACCTTAATATCTGCAACATAACATTGTAGCATGCCTGCAAAAACAAACCGCCGCCAACAATGTAAATATATGTCATTGCATACGGTCTCATTTCCGTAGACACGTTTAGCAACGTCATAATACCGCCGTTTGCAGCAACTAACCCACCGCACAGCAGAATACCAAAGACCAGATTAAAGCAAAGTGCCAGCGTATAAATCTGATTCATTTTTTCATACTGCTTTGCGCCCAGATACTGCGCCACGACTACGGATGTAGCGTTAGCAATAATGTTAAACATAATGATAACCAGGAACATAACCTGATTAGCATTTCCTACAGCACCTACAGCATTTTCCGAATAATGGCTCAGCATGATAGTATCAATATTGTTAAGCAGAATATTCAGGAAAAGTTCCATGAACATAGGCCCGGCGATAACCATCAGCGGAGTCTTTTCATCTATTACACGCGTCTTTTCTTTTGTCTTCATAAAGTATCATCCCTTCCAATTGTATATGAACCCTTGGGGACGGGGTCATTTTTTCGACTCATTGTATATTATACAGATGACACATTATGTATATATAAGAATAAATCACATTTTTTATATGATATTTCACACAGATTTTGGGACGGTACTTTTCCCACAAGGATGTGTCCTTTGGCTCAGTATGGCTCAGTACGTCCCGTCGCATAACTAACACTGCTAATTGCGCCATCAAAATAGACAAAATCGCCATCTGCGTAATTCCAAATGGCAGAAAATTTTCTGGGATAATTTATTCCGCTGTCAGATATTTGATAATTACTGCATGCTGCAGTCCAAGGTATAATTTGTTATAGGAACAATATACTTTTCATCGGAAATATCATAAGAATGGCTAATCATTTCTGCCATATCTTTTTCCTTTTGACTCGCATCTTTCTTTTTAGATAGTGCTGCTGACAAAGCTTTCATTGCCAATTTCGATGGCGTCTTCATTCTCGAATAATCAATTCCGCCCGGACAATAAAATGCCCTAATGTAAGTTTTTTGTTCATCTGTAAGCAGTTTGCTCAAGTTATCCTCAATGTCAGGATTCTCTTCCGGGCTGGCGCCGACACAGAAAATAGCCAACTTCTTATTCTTCCAGGCAGATGCTTCTTCTAAGAACCATTTAGAGTTGACAACACTTCCTGCCATAACCCAGCCACCATAGATAATGGCGTCATATTTATCATAGAAATCCATTTTCTTTTTCTTTGCTTCCTGAATAGTCAAAATATCGGCATTCAGTTTTGTCGAAATCCATTCGGCATATTTCTTTGTGAAACCGGTTTGTGACGTATAGATAACCAATATTTTCATAAATCACTTATATTCCTTTCCATTTGCATAATAGTCTTAATAGCAATCACTAATTGTTCTTCATTAATTCCGTCAAATATCTTCCGGATAATCTCCCGGCTCTGCGCATCATTTTTTTCACAAAAATCCTTACATTTCTTCGTCAAAACAATGCGCTGTTTTCTTTTATCTTTTTTATCCGGAATCATAGTTGCAAATCCTTTACTTTCGAGTTTCAAAAGAATCTGTTTTACATTCTGATGAGAACTCCCCATCACCTCTGCCAACTCATTTATTGTCGGATTCTCTTTGCAAATATTGATACAGATGACAGCGAAAAATTGTTTCCAGGTTATATCTTTAAAAAACTTATCCGCACAAGCCTGATATCTATTGTCAAAAGCACTCAACAGGCCCAGCATAAACGGTTGCGGGGTCATCTGCCCAAACTCAACCATATCCATATTCATGTCAAAATCAAAATTCATTTTTTCTCCCACGTAAAAAGGTAATATATTACACATCTAATTATGTAACATATTACCTATCCATCTGTCAATATGCTTTTTGAATTGTTTTTGCGTCGTCACCAAACTTATGTAAACCTAGGGCGAGTAAAATCAATTACCCATAAAAGCCTTGATCGGATTGATTTCTTTCGCAATGCTATAGATATAATCCTGCTCGTTGTTAATGTATTCTTCAAGCTGCCCTATTTCATCGGTATCAAATCCTTTGTTCGATAGCAGCCGACATTCAGGAATGGCAAATTCAGCCGATTTGTCTCCGTCTGTGAATAAAATGTATATTGCTTTATTATCACCATGACGTGTCATTGAAGAAACGCTCATGCTAACCGTATCGTTCATAACTAATCTCCGAAATAATCATGTCCCCGGGTAACTGATTTCATCTCCCCACTTTAAAACCTGTTCAAAAAATCCGTCTACCTGCAGCAGTCCGTATTGCCACATAAATGACCTGTCCTTTTCGGACAATTCATCTAAACTCATCCAAACAACGTCTTTTATCGACTGCTCATCCATAGGTTCTTCCGGATCATAGCCCACAATCGGTTCCTGATCATCAGGAATGCTCACCTCGTAAGCATGCTCGGTACGTCCCTGATTATAGGTTTCGGATAGTTTCTTCACAATTGTTCCGTCAAGTCCGCATTCTTCTTTTAATTCTCTGATAACCGCCTGCTCCGGAGTCTCACCGTCTTCGATTCCGCCACCCGGAATTGAATAAAAATACCTGTTGTAATAATAGAGTTTTTCCATCAGAATCTTATTGTCTCTGATTACAAATGCTACGCTTCGATTTCTCATACAATCTCTCCTACGCCATTGAATATTGGAGCATTTCGTACTTGATGCGACTGCCTTCCTCGATTTCGGCAGGAAGCAGCGCCCTGGCCACAAGTTTCGGCTCCATGCCGGGTTCTTCTTCATTAACCAAATTAGCATAATCTCCGTCTATGCTTTTTACTGTATAAAAAACTGCCTCAAACATTTATTCCTCCTCCGAAAAGCCTTCGGCCAAAAACATATTCCATTTGGCATTGGCTTCTTCGCAATCTTTTTTCTGCATTATTCTGTTACGATCACTCAAAATGGCGAGCATCTCATCCGCCACTTCTTCAAGCGGCAATTTGCGATAATGACGCAGGTATCCCATCATTCTGCGCGCTGTCCAATCGGTGTTCAGATTCTTGGTCACCTCATCGGCAAAAGGTTCGGGATAACCCAAGTTCAGCATCATCCTATATAATTCCATGCTTAATTCAGATCTTGGTTTCATAGGCTCATCTCCACCATCATTATAACAAATTAAAAGAAGGCTTTTCAGCCTTCTTTTAAAAAACGCGTATTCATTTTATTTTTCTGTAAATTACCTATTTTCTCGTCCACTGCGACGTTGCTCCGAAACTTCCCTCCGTGGATACCGTGATTCCTTTATCTTCTTTGTGTCGTGAAGTCGCCCGTCTGGTATTTAAAAGTTCGAGGAATTTCTCTTCATCTATGGGGAGACTTACTGTTTCATCAAGCCACGATGACAGATACATCGCATTGGAAATCATCAATCCGTTTATTCCTTCCCTGCCGTCGGCGACCAATGCTTTTCCGTTTTCTATATGCTCTCTGAACGCATTTATTACTCCGACATGCTGAGGGTTTTCACCATCTGTCTCGACTTCACTGACTGTTACCTCCGGCAAACCATAGGCAGTCTTTGCATTTTCGCTCCAGGTTCTTTCATCTTCGGCCAGTTTGGTGAACGTTAACGAATTATAGTCGCAAACGAGTTTTCCTCTCGTCCCCGTTACTTCCAATCTGTTGGTCCCTGCTGCATCGCCCGTTGTAGTTACAAAAACACCCGTAGCCCCGTTAGGGAATTCCAGATAAGCCGTCACATCATCTTCCACCTCAATATCATGCCATTTCCCAACATGACAAAACGCTCGTATCTTTGACGGCATTCCAAACATCCATTGCAGCAAGTCAAGTTGATGCGGATCCTGATTTAACAACACTCCGCCGCCTTCGCCTGCCCACGTAGCTCTCCAATCGCCAGAGTCATAATAAAACTGCGTTCTGAACCAATCGGTAATAATCCAGTTAACTCTCTTCAGTTCACCAAGTTCACCGTCTTCAAGCATCTGCTTAATTTTGCGATAAACACAGTTTGTTCGTTGATTGAACATCATTGCGAAAGTCAATTCAGGATGTTTATCCGCCTCCGCTATCATCTCCCTGACCTGCAAAGTATAAACGCCGGCCGGTTTTTCGCAAAGGACATGCAGGTTATTTTTGAGAGCCAATATGGTTAATTCCGGATGCTGATAATGAGGAACAGCTATAAGCACCGCCTCACACAGTCCGCTCTCTATCAAATCTTTTCCTTCAGTAAACACCTTCGCACCCGGAACTTTTTCGGCCACCCAGTCTCTTCTAACCTGCCGTCTGTCCGCCGCAGCCACTATTTCAATATCCGGGCATTTCCCCGAAAGTATATTATCAATATGCATGCCCGCTATTCCGCCGACACCGACTATTCCTAACTTAAGCATCTTCATATCCTCCTTATAGAATCACCTATTTTATATCCTGCCTATATTGTTAATGCACTCCTTAACCGCTTTGCATGCAGCGTGAAATGCAGTAAATGAATCAGGGTATGATTCCCTATTTTCTAATTGCTCCTGCTGAAGGTTATCCAATCCTCCGAAAATGTGCAAATGCGGCTCTATTGTCAACACTACCTGCCCATCGGTTGAATCGTTAAAGCGCTTCAATATGGTGGGGATGGAACCATCTCCGTGACCTGTTCTGACCACACTTCCATCAAATTTTAACGCATCCTTCATGTGGAAATAAGTAATATCGTTTTTCTGAAGTTCATAGGCTTCAAGTGGATCTGTGCCTACCTGAATATAGTTTGCCGGATCAAAAATGACGCCCATCCTGTCATTGAAATAGGTTCGGATGTCGCTGCATCTTAGCGCTGTATCTCCGTATATTCCCTTTTCATTTTCGTGGCAAAGGTATATTCCTTCTTTCTGCGCCGCATATACCATTTCTTCAAGTTGCATCATGACCTTATTTCTGTACTTTGAGGCATCCTCATCCTGTGGGATATAAAAGCTGAACATCCTTATTCTGTCACATTCCAAAATATGACAGATTTCCAAGGAACGTTTGAATTTCTCAAAATGAGGCTCAAACGGCTCATCAATTCCTATTTTCCCGTAGGGTGAACCGAGCGCGGACAATGAAATACCTGCCGAACTGAGCTTTTCAAAAATTTCCTTTGCTTTGCGTTCGTCTATATCCGCACATCCTGTTCCGTCAACTCCGCGAAGTTCTATTTTGTTTATGTTTTCTTCGTTCAATACCTTAATCTGTTCATCCAGATTTTGTGATGCTTCGTCCGCAAAAGCAGACAAAATGAATTCAGCCATAACATCCTCCTGTAAATGAGCCCACGATAGTTTCATGTATTCCAATCCAATTCGATATACGAATAGTTCATGGCCATATATTAATAATACTCGTGCCGAATTGACCGTTTCAATGTAATTTTCGCTAATTTGTATGCAATTCCTGCACGGATTGGTATAATGTAATTCAAGGACCTTCAAGTACTGCTATTGGGGAAACAGGATATGAATTATTTGGCACATCACGAAATTTCATCACGCATGAATTCACACGGTTTACATGCACACGATACGTATGAATTCTATATCCACATTCGTGGGGGCAGATTTTACTGTATCGAAGATACTACCTTTGAGCTTAACCCAAACGATTTGCTCATTATTCCTCCGCTTCATATGCACGGATTGGTATGTGACAGGAATCTGGTTGATTACGAAAGATGTTATCTCTCCCTTTCCGGAGAAGATATACAACGATTTGGCTTTGGTGAACTGGATTTGATTAAGTCAATTAACGAATTTGCGGAAAAAAGACACTGTCCCATCAGTCTGTCGCAGAATCAGGCTTTGATTTGTAAAGACATTCTGACAACGCTGTCAGGAATTAATTCATCGGCACCCACACTTGAATCATTTCAGTTGATTCTGTCATTCCTTAATATCGTTTTTCAAAAAATCGATACTTTTCAGTCAGCCAAAGCTGAAAGTCTGCCCGAAAATCCGATATTGGATGTTCTGCATTATATCAACAGTCACTATACAGAAGATATTTCTCTTTCCGAATTAACGAAACTGTTCGGAATGTCCGAATCGGCAATATCGCACGAATTCAAGCGCTACGTTAATCGAAGCATCTATGACTATATTCTGGCCAAGAGAGTCTTAAAAGCAAAAGAACTGCTCTATTCAAAGCAGTCCTTAAGTGAAATATCATCAATATGCGGTTTTAACGATTACTCAAATTTCCTACGTGTTTTTAAAAAACGGACAGGCATGTCACCCAAAGAGTACCGTGATAAATAAAAGAACCGTTGAGAAATTCCCAACGGTTCTCAAAAACTTATTTATTTCTTATAAACTTCCTGACCTCTGAATATTGTAATCAAAGGCTCAACATCATGAATTGTTTCTGCGGGTATCTCATACAGATTCTTATCAAGCACAACCATATCAGCCGATTTTCCGACTTCGATGGAACCTGTCTCCTTCTCCCAAGAACACTGCTTTGCACCGTTTAAGGTAAATCCTGTAAGCAACTGATCAAGTGTCAGTTTCTCGTTTGCATCATCAACCCACTTTGCATCCATTTCGCCGACAGCCAGACGTCTGTGTCCGACCTCCATCCCTACGAACGGCTTCATATACATATCGCCTGCAAGTGACGGCAGCACGGTACAGTCAGATGAATATGCACAGGTAACGCCTGTCTTCCAGTAAGAGTTGAATCTGTTTGACTTCATGCCTTCGGGAAGTACTGTAAGGTCGCTGCTGCTATACATTGCTTCATTGTAGCCAGCCCAGAAAGGTGTCAGATTCAGGAAAATATTATGCTTTCCGAGTTCCGGAATATCTTCGTCCAAAATTAACTGCAAATGTGCAATAACGAACTTAACCTTGAGTACTATTCCGTCAGCTTCCATCTTCTTTAATGTTTCAATAATAAGGTGAGCTGTTCTGTCGCCGATGGTATGCATATGAACGTTGAAGCCGGCATCATTGGCATCTTTGAACAATGCATAGAGCTCATCCATTGTAAGTAAGCATCCGCCCTGTCCGCTCTTTCCGTTAACATACGGTCTGGTGAGGCCTGCGGAAGCCTCTGTTATGGTACCGTCCATGAAAATCTTGATGGTATCCAAAGTGATGAGGTCTGATCCGTACTTTTCCTGATATTCACGCTGTTTCTTTACTGCTTCCTTTGCTCTCTCGGGCAGGTATACACAATAACTTAATGAAACACGCTGAGTAAGTCTGCCTTGAGCTTCGTACTTCTTTAATGACTCCAGGAATTCAATATCATCAAACATAAATCCTGCATCATAAGCGCCTACGATGCCTCGTGAAATATTGTATTGAACGATTTCATCAATATTATCGATGATATCGTCGAAAGGAACCGAATTAACAACTTTCTGTGCTGCTACCTGCACGAACTCAGCACCCAAACCGGTAGGTTCGCCGTTTTCATCTCTCTGATAATATACAAATCCGGGTACGGGATCCGGAGTATCCTTTGTAACATTCAGTACTTCCAAAAGTTTTGAGTTGCCGTAATATGAGTGAGCTCCCATATCGATTACTACTATTGGCTTATCGGCACTAACCTTATCCAGATCATATCTGGTAAGTGTTCTGCCCCAATACTCCTTCTTGCCGGCCATCATTTTATAGCTGGGGAAGTCGGGATTTGCTTTGACGAATTCACTCATCTGTGAAAGAGCCTCATCAATAGTTTCTGTTACGATTATAGGCATCGGATTTGCATGTTTTCCGCCACTGGTAGAAGGTAATGACCAATGCTGATGTGAATCAATAAGTCCCGGGATTACGAACTTGCCTCCGAGATCTATAACCTCATCATCCGGCTTTGTCTGATAATCTGCTGCTTTTCCTACAAAAGTAAATTTCCCTCCGTCGATAACCACTGTATCGGCTTTCGGATTTTTGGCATCCTCTGTGTGAATATTGGCATTCGTATAAATCTTGCTCATTGTATGACCTCCTAAAAATTAGTGCATATCTATTTTTTCATCAATTAAGGTACATTCCCAAACGAAATGAGTAAATATACCATAAGTGATTAAAGCTAAACATTGTGTAAAATCGTTCAAAACAGCTGACGGTGTTGACAAATCCAATTTGAATATCCATGCGATTGCTGCCAATATGGGAGCGACTACATAAAGAGTATCCATTACTCCGAAACAAAATTGAACTGATTTTCCGGATTCAACAATTGTTAAGCTCTTTTCCCGCTTTGTCTGTGCAATCATATTCCGGATTCCCGCAATAGCAAAATACGGACCAAATCCCGCACCGATTCCTATTATCATGTCAGCAACCGAAATCAATCCGTCAGCCTTAATAAAAAGACCTATTAGTTTAGCTACTGTGGCGGCTATGGTGACAATTCCGAAAATAACCGCAACATTAAATGACTTATCGATTTTTCTGACATGGTAATAAGCAATTGTCATCACACATGCTGCAACCAAAAACAGCAAAATGTTAAGTATCAGCCATATTCCTTTTGCAGTTTCCATATATGCACCAAATACTATTTCCACTACCCATGAGAATAAAGATAGAAAAGTACCGGCATACAACAATTTAAGTTTACCTGCTTGATCCATTCTTTTTCTTTCTCCTTGTGATTTTGCTGTCTTTTTCATTCATAAAGGTGTTTTTGTTAGACGTTAAACACAATTGTACGCTATTTTCTGAAAATTTGCAATCTTTTCTTCCAAAACAACACGAAAGAAAACCGCCTATCAAATTGATAAGCGGTTCATAATATGCATATTCCGAAGACCTATTTATCGTAGTACTCAAAAATTGAAATTCAATACGAAACCGTGTAAATATACCGTACTGATTAATGCCAGGGAAATAACCGTATTGATTATACAGGGCTTAACAGCAGATTTATCCCCACCTTCCCTGCACGATTTCACAATAGTAACAATCGCCGAAATCACAATTATCAGATACATGGCAAATACACCAAATATCACTATTATTAGATAAGCGGCGAAAATAATCATCGAATAGTTATCATTTTCCCCGGGGTTAAGCCCGACAAGCAGTGCCAAAGCCCAGGAAACTACAGTATATATTACAGATGTCAACAATATTTTACTTTTCATAACACTTCTCCTTTACACAGCAAATACTCACTTAATCATAATCGTAGTAACACTGATATTATCATTATCTCCGTCCACCCGATCCATGGCTCTGTTCAAAAGATTCAATGCCCACTCTTTCGCGCTGTTTGATTTTGCATAATCGGCTTCTATTTCCAAATCCTTCACATATTCCCAGAACCCGTCCGAACATAGCAAAAAAGCGTCACCTTTTTGCGGAACCAGATTCAGATTCATAATCGAAGGTTCAAACCGATCCTCGCTCCCCAGCGTTCGCAAAAGCGCCGACTGGTCTTCATCAAAACCAATTTCCTCGCGGGTGATTTCACCGGCCTTGTACTTCTTATATGCTACGGAATGGTCTGCTGTATATTCCGAAATTTCGCCGTCACGAAGCATGTACACTCTGGAATCTCCGACATTGGTCAAAACAACATTGTGCGGAGTAACCAGCAAAAGAGCCAACGTACTCTTTAACACCTGCCCTTTTTCCTTTTGAATGCTCAGTATGCGATCGTTAGCCTTTACTATACTCTCTGCAATAAGTACCTCCGAATCTGATATCGGTGCTTCAAGACATGACATTACCGTATCCACAGCAGCAGCGGAAGCTACTTCCCCCAGGCTGTGTCCGCCCAGTCCGTCGGCCACCGCAAACACCGCAGAACCATCAAAAATCTTATGGCCTACACTGTCCTCGTTTATCTGCCGACCGCCGCGCGCGGTGTACTCAAAAAAATCAAACTCCATATATTATCTAACCTCAAACCTAATCACATTGGCATTGTCGCCCAAATAAATGCTTTCTCCCGCCTTAACTCTGACGGGCACATTTACTTCAAGTTTGCTGTTATTGCCAAGGAAGGTGCCGTAAGAAGATCCGATATCCGTAACAATAAATTCAGCGTTTTGTCCATCCCACTCAATCTTGGCATGTTTGCCGCTGACTCCCGGTGTTCCTTCCGCGAAAATCACTTTGCAAAGTGAAGGATCACGGCCGATAAGGATGCCTCCTGCGGTAATCTCCGTAGCAGCCCCCGCATGCTGTGCAGCCAAAGATACGACATAAGGCTTGCGTACAGAGTTGACAGAAGCAACGGGCGAGCCCGCATTAATGACATTAGCGTCAGTTTTTTCGGGCTTTTTCTTTTTGAGAAAAATAACCAAAACAACTGCTGCCGCAATTACCAATACTGCTGCGATTATTCCAATTATCAATCCGACATTTATTTTGCTGCCGGCCATTTCATAGTAAACATCATTCTTATCAAGGACTTCAGTAAGTTCCGAAACATTAATGGCATAATAAGTTTTGGCAATATCTGCCATGTTATCACCCATTCGGGATGAACCGTAGGTATTAATTCCGACAACATTTCCCGCTTCGTCAACCATAGGTCCTCCGGAATTACCGTGAGATATTTCGGCATCCGTCTGAATAAGTTCAATTCCGGCAGTTCCTGAGGTTACGAATTTTCCGACTATTCCTGTTGTGATGGAAATATCCTGCATCTTGAGCTTACTTCCGGATGTAAAATCATTTTCGGCAACTCCCGGAAATCCTACAACAAATACAGTACTTCCTCTGTCTTTTCCTTCAAGCTGTTCCAGTTTAAGTGCATGTCTTTTGGTCGTAGGGGCCTTAATCTTCATGATGGCTATATCGAGTTCATTGGCTTCAAACTGACCACCGTACCACTCCGCATAAGCAACGTCATAGTCATCTTCCGAATAATATGCTCGTATTTCGGTCGAGTCAAAAGTCAAAATTATAGGAATACCGTCTTTAGTCGTTCCTTCGTCTATATATCCTTGTCCACCCTTATTGTTTTCCACCATTTGGGCTATTACATGATAATTGGTCACAAAGTATTCCGGATTTTTTCTGACATCTCCGACAAAGAATCCGCTTCCCGAACTCAATGCAATATCCCCAAGGTCTTGAAGCGTAACCAGACTGTCGTTCTGAACCGCACAAATTTTCGCACCTTTGGCGTAAACGTATACGGCTACTACACCGCCATCAACCTCGGTATTGTATGCATATGCATTCGTACTTATTGAAAGCACAAAAACCATCGTCAAAATACCTGTCAAAAGGAATGCAGTTAACCTTTTTTTAATACTTTTCATTTCTAATCCTCTCTTATTCCCCTTTTTTCTTTATAATAATTAATCCCAGCTAAAATTTTCATTGCAGAATGAAACAAATACATATTTGCACCCGACGATTTCAAGAAATGTACCGGACGGAATCAATCTCTGCGAATATACAGGTTCCTTGCCTATATAAATATCCGTAAATCCCGAATTTGGAACAAGATAGAACTGTCCGCCTCTTTTATCAAAACAGATTCTAAACAGTTGGCCCGAATAATTAACTCCCGGCAGCGATAAAGTAATATCTGCATCCGGGCCTGTTCCTACCGAGCAATTCCCGGAAGTGATTTTATAATCCTTTCCGCTATCTGCGCCTTCAATACTTACCAGCCATCCGTATACTTTTGTAGCCGCTGTTGTGGCACCGACGCTGTTTGATACAGGCACCGTTTTGCCGATATCGCTTCCCGTTGATACGGGGACCGTTTTTCCTATATCACTTCCCATGGATACGGGGACCGTTTTTCCTATATCACTTCCCATGGATACGGGCACTGTTTTTCCGATATCGCTTCCCGCAGATACAGGCACCGTCTTTCCGATTGTATCCGCAGAAGTACCGAATTCGATTCTTACTTCTTTATTCTTGCAATAAGGGCACGCTGTATATTGTGAAGTATCATATATATGTCCGTTTTCACATTCCGAAAATGCCATTTTTCATTCCTTTCGATAACACCTATTTCTTGCCAAACAGACTCTTGTCAATCCGCTCACATGTAAACTTCATAGCTATCCGTCGGATTATCCATATCACCAACCACTGTTTGCGTTCTAAACTGGTTGTTAACTTGTCTGCAGAAAAACTTCCCATACTTTTCAGAAACACCGAAACCTTCTATATTGTCACCTGATATCGGCCCATTTATCGTCAAATAGAGTTCGGACGGAGTTTTTTCACCGTTCGTTTTGTCAGGCCACTTTGAAGTAAACATTTTTACGCGTGGAACCTGTGCTTCTTTGTCTTCAAAAAATAAATCTACACTCGTAAAATAGTAATTTCCTTTATAATAAGTGGTAACACTCCCCGAAAAACCGTCTTCCAATGCATCTTCATACGAATAGCCTTCAAGTCGGAAGGAATCGGAATAATCGTCGGCATGCCAATAATAATTAGTATGATAGCATTCGCTTTGATCGTCTTCTTCATTCCAAGAAGTGTACATAATCATTTCATTTTCACCGATTTCGGTCTGTGAAATATGTATAATCCTCTTTTCTCTTGGATTATTTGAAACATAATAGCCCTTTTCTTCAGCATAGTTCACCCTGACAAGCTGCTGGTCAGATGATATAAAAAACATCTCCTTCTCCCAAATGGCAAGATCTGTGTCGCACAGCACAGGAAAATGAGCAGATTCTTGGCCTGTTTCCCAGTCCTTGTAATATAAATCTGCCGTCCAGTCAAATTCCTCATTGTGTTCAAGAATAAAGCAACCATTTTCATTCGCATAGAGTTTTTCTATTAACAAGTCTTCCTGAAAAAGGGTGCAACGCCCGTTATCGCTTCCGTCTATATTTACCATGTATGGAACATACTCTTTTGTATAAAGGATTTTATCCCCGATCACATTGATATTGGTTAAAAAGCAGTCTCCATCTTCACTGACAAGAACCTCATAGTTTCCGTTACCGTTGCTATCACAAGTATAAAGACATAAGCCCTTGCCTCTAACAGATACAAATGTCCCCGCCTCACTCTCAGCTACTATTCCTCCGTTGTTAATATTACTGATTGCAACAGGGCTGAAATATCCGATATTCTCCATAATCGACGAATTCTGCTTGTCGGTGGTTGCACTTCCGTCATCTTTGGATGTATCCTCTCCACCTTCTTTGGAGGCATCTTCACCATCCGACGGCGCATCCTCTCCGGTATTTCCGGGAGCCTGTGTGCCCGAACCTTGCGATTGATTCTCTTCTTTTTCAGTCTTCTCCACTGTCGTGGACTGCTCCAAATCCGCATTCATCCGGGGTTTATTTACCGAAACAACAATTCCTATTATTACTGCCGCTATTATTAAGCATCCGCCCACAATAATCGCCGGAAGCACAAATCCTTTCTTAAACGGACTCTCCTTCTTTGCCCGGTCCGAAGAGCCGGCAGCATTAACATTCTGCGAATTTTGCATGGCTTTCGCAGGTACTCCAATGGGTGTTCCCGTACTGACGGCAACCGTTTTCCCAATTTCCTGCGCACCTTCTCCTCTAAGTGCGGCCGCAAAATCCCTCATATTCTGGAATCTGTCCTGAGGCTGCACACTTATGGCCTTAAAGAGTACTTCTTCTTTATCCTCAGGAATATCCACTCCCAGATTGCTGGGCGGAATCAAATCATCATCTTCCAGTCTGTCTATTGAATCGGGTAACTTTTTCCCGGTTATTGCGTAATAGAAAGTGGCACCGAGGGAATATACATCCGTAAATGCCCCCTGGCGGCCGTGTCTGGTGTACTGCTCTTTCGGAGCGAAGCCGTGCTTTAACACTACATCAAGGCTCTTTGATTTATCACCTATGCTGTATCTGGCCGCACCGAAATCAAGAAGTTTAACCGTCCCGTCATTGCATATAAAAATGTTATCGGGCGTAACGTCTCTGTGTACTATTCCCTTTTCATGAACTGCAGCCAACGCATCCATAACGGGAATCAGGAGTTTCGAAGCTTCATCAAAGCTTATCTTTCCTCCCTTTTTCTTAATGTATTCATCAAAGCTCTCTCCCTCCACATATTCCATGACAAAATATGCGGTTGAGTTTTCTTCAAAATATGTAAAAATCCTGACAATGTTCTTAATATCTATAAACTGCGCCAGCGTCTGCGCTTCCTGCAAAAAGCAGTTTTTTCCGTACTCAAATCCTTCGGCACGCTCTCCTGTAAAGGACATAACAGTATTTCCGTCTCTGGTTGCCATTGTATCAGGGAAAAATTCCTTAATGGCCACCTTTTGGCCGCTCTTATGATCTGTAGCCACATACGTAATTCCAAAGCCGCCCTGTCCGAGGACGCCCTCGATTATGTATTGACCTGCCAATACGCTTCCTTCATTTAACGCCAGAGGAAAATTTTCGTTCATTATTTATAGCCTTCCTAAACCGATTTTACCTATCTTACACAAATAATTATAGCTGTATAGTTATCCTGATTCGGATTATCCGATTTTTTTATTTTCTCTTCAATTCTTCGTGATGACTCATTGGCATCCGTGGGAATCAGCATATCCCTTAACTCATTTTCGTCCGAAAATGAAACCGCACCGTCGGAACAAATCAAAATCACATCTTTAGGCCGTAATTTAATCGGTCTGACGGTAGCATCGATTCTCGAAAGATTGTTCATTCCGAGATAATCGGTCAGGGAATTCTTCTCAACATTGTTTCTGGCCAAAAAAGGATTCCAGTCATCATTCTCCACGCATTCATCATATATCCTGTTTTGAAGATTATGCGGCTTATTAAGTCTGACCGGAATATTATTTCTGAACAAATATATAAAGCTGTCGCCGACACTTGCGAAATGAAGTTTCCCGTCAAAAATCACCCCGGCAATTCCGGTGCTTCCGCTTTGTTCATGATATTTTTCCTTTATTTTTGCGGAAGAGAGTTTCAGACTTTCGCATAAATATTTTGAAATATCCTCTTTTGGATCCATCAAAAAAAAGCGGCTTCGAATTATTTCCGTTGCCGTATTTGCGGCATCACTTCCCGCATTCAGGCCCCCCATTCCATCACAGACAGCAAACAAAAGGCCCTGCTTTTTCAGTTTTTCTTCATCAAAAACATTGGCCACGCAAAAAGCATCTTCCTGGTATGGACGTTTCCCCATACCCTGAAGATTGGCAACTTCATAACTGAGAGAATTTTCTCCCGGTGATATTGTTTTAAAATCGGATGAAGCTTTGGAACTTAAAGTATTCTTTTTCTTCCTAAATAAATTAATCATAGCCTTTATATACCTACACGTACCCATAACGAATTCATTCCAAAAACATAGTGTGCAAAACTATCTAATATATAACGACTTTCTGTATTTATCCAGTTTTTTTGTTTTTACTATGCAGACTATAGCCGAAACAATAATTGCCAACGGCAGTAGCATCAAAAACATTATATTTATCAAAGCTTCAAATGCAAATGAATTTCCATCTGCCAGCGACATAATAAAAATACTGACTAAAAAAGTTAATAACTGTTGAATTACCCCTGCCACAATAGAAAGGATTGGAAAAACATATCCCAAATCGATTTTCCATTTTGCCGGAACTTTACTCCTGTCAATTCTGTTTACTATGCAAAGCACTATACAAATTGCTAAAAGTACCCCGTCAAATATATATACTCCGGTCATTATTCCCCTCCGTGATAGACTTTTCGCTTGATTTTATCATACCGAATCTCAATAAACAATTAATGTTGCTATTTTTTACGACTGTATACTATAATCTGCTTAATTGTTACTATTCACTGCTGATATATGAGCAATGCTTGCGTCGTCATGCTTGTTTGAAAGAGATAACATCATTTTGATCAGGAGCAATCTATGAAACGAAATATAAAAACTAACCTATTGGTAATATTAACTCTTTGCATAATTCTGTTAAGCGGATGTCGACAGTATACAACCATATTGGGAAACGCTCCGCGCGAAGACAAAGTTATTGAGGCAGTTAAAAAAGCTTGTCCTACCGAGCAGTTTGAATTTGATTCAAAAGAAACTACTCGTACCACTCCCATGGAAGTTACTTATCACTTTCATTCAACCGAACGCGAGCTAAAATTTGATGCTGTAAGTTCTGTGAGTAACTTGGCCTTTTTCAGAGAAGGCGATACTCCGATTTATTACAAAAAAATCGAAGTCAAATACGCAGATGCCGTTGTTAACTCTTATCGCGATGATGCATTCTACGCTACGCTGAACGAAGTCGGCGGAACATCAATTTTCTTCCACGACCCGTCGGAATTTGATCAAATGGCTCGCGATTTGGTCAGAGTTTCGGATATATATTCTCCGGAAAAGCAATACAACACCGAAGAATGGATGAAAGAACATCCCCTGCATCATGAAATTGCCGCAGTATGGGTTTCCGATCCTGCTAATCAAAAGGAATCTGAAAAAGTCATCATGGCCCATATCGAAATAAACGGATGCATCACCTACGAAGAAGTAATGGATATACTGCAAAAAGAATACGACAACAAAGTATCGTCAGGAGAAATCCCGCAATAGAGTTTGATTAATATGGGAAACAGCACCGGCTAAAATCCGATTTTTCTGATTTCTTCTATCAGGTTACGTCCGTAGATTTCAGCCCCGAGGCAATTCGGGTGAAGATTGTCGAGATAATATTCCGGCAAATGCGGCACCAGTTTGAATCCCTCTACGATTTTGATATTCTGATATTTCCCGGCGATAGCCTTTACCTTTTCGCAGAAGGCCGCCAAGGTTTCATATCCGTCGGGAACATCCCCTCGCCACAGAGGCGTTATGCACAAAATAGGCATTTCTCTGCCATATACTTCAATCAGTCTTTCATAATATTCTTCAATATCCTTCATAGTTTCACAGCCGAACTGATTGGTTCCCAAGGCAACGATGATTTTGTCGGGCAGGTAGCCCTCCATTTTCATCAAAACATTCTTGTCATAAATATACCCGCCGATTCCCTGATTAATGATATCGTAGTTCAGAATTCGATTGGCCACGCTGACATATGTACACGCTGAGCGCAACGGCCCAAAGCCCTGAGTAATGGAGTCGCCCAGCCAAAGTACTTTTTGTCCCTTTTTCGCAGGCTTTACTTCTTTATCCGTTTCAAAATTTCTAATCAAAACAGTAGCATCCGCAGGCAGATACAACGTAACGGCCTTGCGGCCTTTTGGAAGCGTAAACTTTAAAGAACCTTCTTTTTCCAGGTCTTTAACATAGCGGATATCAGAAATCAGAGAATCAACCGCCAATTCAAATGAATCCTCAGATCCTGTCCAAATGATTTTATACTCGAAAGAAATCTCTTCGGCTTCTGTAGCAAATTCCAATGTCTTGGATGTAGATGCGTTACATCTTTCATACCAAAAATCGAAAGCACCTTTGAAGTAATCCATCTGCTCTTGTGTATACTGAAAAGCCTGCAGATATCCGTCCGGAGTGTCAGCAAACGAATATGCTCCGAAATATATTTCCCGTAATTCTTTATTAGTTAATTTCATTCATTTTCCTCCTCAGGATTTTCATTTTCTGTTCATCGGTGAAACTGTTCATATCCCGGACATTTCAAATTGGGGTCTGCCATCTGCGGCGGATTCCACCTGCAATAATTTTTGCATCGTAAGCATTTGCCGGCCGGTTCGTTATTAATAATATGATTGGCAAAAGCCGGGTCCGTAAGGCTGGCCTTGCCCACATCCACCATATCAATGCCGGTTGCCAAAGCATTTATTACATCCTCGCGTGAATTAACATTATGCACCCCGAATATCGGCATATTCGGATATTCCTTTTTCAAAAGGCTGGCCCCGTAAATTGCTTCGGAACATAAAAAGCCCTCCGGTCTCGTCCCTTGACATTCCGTTCCGTACGAAACATCGATAAAATCCGTATACGGTACTATTTCTTTGGCATTTTCAAGTCCGTCCTCCAAAAGCGGTTCAAAAATACCAAATCTGATCCCGACAATGAAGTCTTCAGGAAGAGCTGCCTTAACGGCTTTGAGCGTTTCAACAGCAAATAAGGCTCTGTTCTTTCCGTATTCATCCGTTCTTGTATTGAATTTGCGGTTAAAAAAGCATGAAATAAGGTATCCGTGGCATCCGTGAAGTTCGACTCCGTCAAATCCTGCCTTTTGAGCTCGTAATGCAGCTTGGACAAAATCTTCCTTTGTTTTTTCAATACAGTTACGGCTCATTTCAATGCCTTTAATCCCGGGGCTGTAATCTCGGGTACTCGGTGCATCTGCCATAGTGTCTATTCCGTTTCCACCCGCATGCAACAGCTGAATAAACGCTTTTGCTCCGTTTTCATGAATCGCATCGGTAATACGCTTAAGGCCCTCTATCTGACCGTCTTCCCAGATTCCCAGTTGTGCTTCATGAAGTCTGCTTCTTTCGGTAATTGCAGTAGCTTCAACAATAATGAGTCCTGCACCGCCTTTTGCAAGTTCCCGATAATGCTCTACATTTTTGTCTGAAACATACCCGTTTTCCAACGGCCAGTAAAAGCATACCATCGGCGGAACAGCTATTCTGTTTCTGATGGTAATATTCTTAATTTTTAATGGTTCCGTGAACATTTTATCCTCCCAATATGTCAATAATTCTCCCCTCATAATCCTATCATAAAAAAGCTTTAGTAAAAAGAAAAACACCGAGAAATATCTATCTCTCGGTGTTCCGTATATACTTTCAAATTCTTCGGTTAATTTGCTCCGTACAATTCTTGCATCTTTGCGGGTCCATACCAATCAAAATTGGTATTTACTTCCGTTCCTGCCGGAATTTTGATTTCCTGCCCTACATGATTCCAATTGTAATGGAATCCAAAGCTGACATTCTGCTGAGTTTTTTCTGCTACTTTTTCCATAAAGCTCTTGGGGAAAGAATTGAGTTCTCCAAAATTCAGTTCTATCGTCTGACCGGGCTTCGCATTCACAACCATCGGAGTAGCATACTCATTCAATGTGAACCCCAATGCCGAAATTATTTGAATGTTTCTTGTTGCGCCGCATGCACATTTTTCTCCTTCAAGACCATCCTCGTACTTTGTAGCTTCCTTTAAAGTCTCCCAGTAGAAACTATGCTCATGAGGTGCCGGGTTCGACGGTTCCGGCGAAGGGGAAGGCGATGTACCGTAAAAGTCATTAGTATTAATGTCCCAAACAGCTTTTCCAGTTAACGAAAAAGTAGTCATGTCATTTCCGTTTATAAAAAGAAGTATA
>JAZUFW010000015.1:0-6472 GCA_045640905.1 Lachnospiraceae bacterium | reverse complement strand
TCAGCGTGATAGTACCCGCATACAACATAGAAACACTGTTGCCAAGATGCCTTGACAGTATTATCAATCAGACGTATCAAAACCTGGAGATAATAGTGGTTGATGACGGATCAACGGATTCAACGGGCTGCATTGCGGACGACTATGCGCTAAAAGATAACAGAATAAGGGTGATTCACCAGAAGAATGCAGGAGTATCTGTTGCCAGAAATACAGCAATAGCGGAGGCAAAAGGAGAATATATTGGATTTGTTGACAGTGACGATTATGTCGAAACCAACATGTTCGAAATGATGGTAAATGCCTGCGTGTCTAATGGCGTCAGCGTCTCGATTTGCTCATATGCTCAAATGGGGGCAGATGCGCCGTATACATTTTCAAACAAAGAATATGTGCTTTTATCGGATGAAGTCCTCCATGAATTGATAGTCGATAATAAACGATATAATGTAAATAATGCGATTTGGAGTAAATTGCTTAGGAGTGAACTTGCCAAGAATGTGTTTTTTGCGGCAGGACACAATTCAGAGGATATCATGTATACGACTATTATTCTTTCCGCGATCGATAAGTGCGTATACATAGACAGACCTTTATATAATTACACCGTTGGACGAACCGGAAGCCTGATGAATAACGACGAGACGCTGTCTGCACGAAGATTTTTTGATGAAATACCGTTTTGGAAAGAACAGACCTCGTATTTGCGCGGGCTTAATAAGTCGGAACTGGCTGATATGTCCGAATATTATTTCTATCGCAGAATGCTCTATTACTATATTGATTTTCGTGATAGAAAGGATAAAGAGAGCGCAAAGAAACTGTCGGATATGCTAAGGAACGAACGAGAGAACATACGAAGAATTTATGAAGGGGCTTATGCAACCAAAGGCGATAAATCACGTATGAAGCAGTTTTTATCATCACCCGACCGGTATTACTTTTTATCAAAGTTATACGAGAAAACAGTGGTCCGAATAAAGAATCTTGGCTCTCGAAACAATACAGCCGACAGATAAGTTCATAATCAATATTCAAAATCCCCCAAACTTGAAAACAGGGGGATTTTTTGTTAGAATAAAGTGTTAAATTGTGCGCAGAAAAACGAAAGAGAATTATCGACAATGGAAAAGATATCGTTGTTTAAAAAACTTAATTATATATTGGACAAAAAACAGAAAAGACAACTTGTCGGACTAGGATTCATGATATTCATCGGGGGCATTTTGGAAACTCTCGGTGTTTCTGCTATGATACCTGTCGTTACTGCTATTTTATCTCCCGACAAATTGCTTGAATATATTAACAAATATGAGATTCTTGGAAATGTCTGCAGAACGTTGAATATTGATATTTCAAAGAGTGGCAGTATTACCGTAGCTTTGATTATCCTGCTGATAGTTATTTATGTTCTGAAAAATGCATATCTCCTCATTCTGGTCAGAACACAGAACACATTTGTAACCAGGTCGAGAAATATGATGATAAGCCGTGTAATGCGTGAGTTTTTGAACAGACCGTATGAAGATTATCTTGGTGCAGATATTCCTACGGTATTTCGAATTACAGATTCGGATATTCCGCAGACATTTTCACTCATTATGGCCATGCTTAGCTTGGCTACCGAAGCTGTGGTATCCCTACTTATCTTTGCGGTGCTGATTTTGCAGGATTTCAAATTGACGCTGTTCATTATTGCGGTTTTCGGAATAATGACGCTTCTGATCATGAAGATTTTTAAGCCCAGATTGAACAAGGTCGGAGCGAGAAACCAGGCAATCCAGTCGCGTATTGCCAAGTGGAGGATAGAGGCAACCTACGGATTAAAGGACGTTAAAGTACTTAATCGTGAAGACTTTTTTATCAGAAACTACTATGAATCCGGATGTATCGGTGCAGATACTGCGAGAGATTATGCTGTATTGAATTCGATTCCGCGATTACTGATCGAAACTGTTTTCATTATTGCCGTGCTGTCTTATGTTGCAATTTATATTTCAGGCGATGGCAATGTCGATACCATGTTGACTACATTGACTACATTTGCGGTGGCAGCAGTCAGAGTGCTTCCTTCGGTGAATAGAATCAATACATATATCACAGAAATAGCATATACAGAACCGTGCCTGAACTTTGTATATGAGAATTTGCAGGAAGGCATGAAAGTTGATGCTGCCATGGCGGCCATAAAAGCGCAGGAACAATCAGAACCATTAACCTTGAACGACAAAATAGAATTGAATCACATTTCATACCATTACCCCGGTTCTGAACAAATGATTTTTAAAGATGCGCATATGGAAGTTATTAAGGGCAAGTCTGTAGGAATAATGGGCGCTTCCGGAGCTGGTAAGTCAACGATAGTAGATATACTGCTCGGATTGCTTCACGCCAATGAAGGAGAGATTACCTGTGACGGCGTGAATATATTTAAAAACTATGAATCGTGGCTTGCTCAGATAGGATATATTCCACAGAGCATTTACCTGGTGGATGAAAGTATTCGTGACAATATTGCGTTTGGAATAGATGCTGACAAAATAGATGAAAATCGAATCTGGGAAGTCCTTAAAGAAGCTCAGCTTGATGAATTTATAAAGACACTTCCTGACGGACTGGATGCTACTATAGGTGACAGAGGTGTCAGATTATCAGGTGGACAGAGACAACGTATTGGCATAGCGAGAGCACTGTATAACAATCCTGAAATATTAGTCTTTGATGAAGCTACTTCGGCTCTTGATAACGAGACTGAAGCAGCAGTTATGGAGGCTATTAACTCTTTCCATGGCAGAAAAACCATGGTCATCATAGCGCACCGACTAAACACTATAGAAAAATGCGATTTCATATATAAAGTCGAAGACGGCAAACTTAAGGAGACTACACTTTGATAGGAACCAAAATGACGGAAGGCTTCGGTTTGGGAAACCAGCTTTTCTTTTACGTGACAACCAGATGCATAGCCCTGGACAAAGGGTTGGAATTTAGTATTTTGGGATCTGAAACAATGGCCAATAACATGCATAGTGATTGCGGTCTGTATTTCATGGACCTCGACTATGGATGTCCGGCAGAAGAAAAAGACTTTACGAATACATATTATGAACATGAGGACAGACTTTTTGTCGGTAACTCTACACATGATTTGACACATGGTGCTTATGTTACCGGGACTGATTGGGAAATGTGGAATGTTCCTGATCAAACCATTCTTGTCGGGAATATGCAGTCGGAAGACTACTATTTGAAACATGCTGATGAAGTCAAAAAGTGGCTGAAAGTAAAGCCGGAATACGACTGCATGGAATATTCCAAAGATAATTTATGCGTTATTCATCTTAGATGCAGTGATTATCTGGATTCTCCCGAGCTGTTCCTTCGCAAAAAATACTGGCGCGACGGAATGAAGTATATGAAGAAGCTTAATCCTGATATGGAATTTATGATAATAACGAATGATACCAAGGAAGCATCAAAGATATTGCCGGGAATTCCTGCGTATAATTTTGACCTTGCTAAGGACTATTCGATTATCAAAAATGCCAAATACCTGTTACTAGCTAACTCATCTTTTTCATATTTTCCGGCATTTACGTCCGAAACGTGTGAGTTCATTTTAGCTCCCAAATACTGGGCCAGACATAATGTATCGAACGGATACTGGGCTTCGGAACAAAATATTTATTCGGGCTGGCATTACATGGACAGATTCGGAAAAGTATTTACTTCCGATGAATGTAAAGAAGAATTGGCGGAATTTAAAAAGACTAAGAAATATACGGCACGATTAAACGTAAGGCCCACCGGGGTGCGTTTAACACAGATGAAAGTGAGAGCATTTTTGCGTGCCAAAACATACAGATTAATCAGAATCATGCGCAGCATAAAGCGGAAAATGCGTATGGCTTTCGGAGGATGACGTGGAAAAACTATCACTTCCTCAGATTACGCTGATAGCGGTTACAAGCGTAAAAATATATGAAACAATTAAAGCTTTGGAATACAGCATGAAGGGCATTGATTTCGGGGAAGTCGTTTTGGTGACGCATAAAAAACCTCGAAATCTTCCGAAGGGAATCACTGTAAAACTCTGTGACCCGATTACCGATATAGACAAGTTTAACCATATGATGGTTTACGATCTGGATCAATATGTTAATACGGATTTTATGTTGTTGGTTCACTATGATGGATTTGTAGTAAATCCTAAATCATGGAGAGAGGAGTTCCTTGAATATGATTACATTGGTTCTCCGTGGCCCATGCCGGATGAAGAACATGTTTCGTACTATGACTCAAACGGAAATGTGGTCAGAGTAGGAAACAGCGTTTCGATTAGAAGTAAACGATTTTTGGAGTACCCGAGCAAACATAATCTGGAGTGGCGTCCCACACCGAATGGGGATTATAACGAAGATATTTTTTTGTGTGCCATGAGTCGTGTGGAGATGGAAAAAGACGGAATAGAGTTTGCTCCAATTGAAGTGGCTAGATATTTCGGACGTGAGCATACCATGCCGGAGACTACAGGAATAGATCCGTTTATTTTTCACAAGTGGTGGGATGAAAATGCAGACTATCCGCATTTTAAAGATCCGAGGGCAGCAATATTTGAGTTCCTGGCAAATGTTACACGTCCCATACGAAATATTCTCGGAATTCATCGAAAGGGATAAGAATGGTTTACGATTGTTTTCCGTTTTTTAATGAACTGGATATATTGAAGCTGAGGCTAAGTATCCTTGATAAATATGTTGACAGATTCGTCATTGAGGAAGCCCGATACACCTTTTCCGGACAGCCGAAGAAACTTTGTTTTGAACAGAACAAAGAAATGTTTGGCCAATGGCTCGACAAAATTGATTATATAGTTGTCGATGATTTGGGAGAGGGACTGGTTCCTCATCTTCGTGACAAATTCCAGAAGAATCATCTGATACAAGGATTATCCGAAGCAAGTGACACGGATGTCATTTTGTTAAGCGATGTTGATGAGATACCCAATCCGGATGCACTTTTGAAAATCATTGAGGACTTCAATTCTGACAAGATTTATCATCTGGCGCAGCGATTGTTTTATTGCTACCTCAACATGGAGGAAGTATCGGGGAAGCTTTTATCAATAACCGGAGAGTTTGAAGATGAATATAGATTGATGTCTGATGGAAAAACCGTGGAACATCCCATGTGGCTGGGAACCAAGGTGTTTTCCAAGAAAAACATTCCGGAAGACGGAATGATACTTCTGCGGGAAATAAGCCCCAACGATTCACGTAGCATCCGAGTATCAAACGGTGGATGGCATTTCGGATATATGGGCAGCCATCGAGAAATGGATGTTTCCAAGCGAATCGGAGAGAAAATAATTGCTGCAGCTCATCAGGAATACAATACCGAGGACATTCTCAAGGAAGCGAAGGACAGGATTATTTTAGGCTATGATATGTTTGGCCGCGATTCGAAATTCATTCGTACGGAAATAGATGAAACGTATCCCGAGTATATCAGAAATAATCTAATAGAATATGATTACCTTATCATGCCGAAAGTTTCTTCATTCGGAAAGAGGCTGATATCGATAAAGATGAAAACGCTCAGATTTTTTAGGCGCGCCAGACGTTTTGTCAAAAGAAAGCTGACAACACACCATGAACAGTAAAAACAAAGTCATAATTACATACGGACTATGGGCAATTGACGTAGTGGCAATAGTGATTTCCTATATTGCCTCCATGTTCGTGCGCTTTCATATAGACAGAGCCTACAGAGACATCAATGTGTATGTGATAGTAGGTTTGTTATTCGTTCTTTTTGCCACCATGTACACCTTTATGATACCGTGGCATAACGGCTTTATGAAGCGCAAGGCAGGCATTGAACTGTGGCACATTGTTAAGCTTAATGCCGTCATTATCATCCTGACCCAGACCATTATGTTTTTCCTAAAGTGGGCCGATTTATTCAGCCGTTGGGTTATGGTTTATTTTGCCGTTATTAACGTGGCATTGACTTATGCTTTTCACATGATTTTCAAGCAGGTCATGAAGACCTACTACCGTTCTGACCATAATAAAACCAAGGCTTTGGTCATCACACAAAAAAGCCTTTTGGAATCTGTTAAAGCAAAGATTAACGATTCGCTTGATTTGAGTTATCAGGTACTGGATATTCTGGTTACTGAGGAACTGCCGGATGACTTTTTTGAAAAAGCCGGTCAGATGGCCGTAGATGAGGTGTTTATCTATGCTCCCGATTTTTCTCAAAAGAGCGTAAATGAGATAATTACGTTCTTTGATGAAGGCGGAGTCAGATGCTCGTGCTGTATCGAGATTCCGGGTCTTGATCCGAAACGATCTCATGTAGGAACCTTTGCTTCCTACAGTGTCATTTCATACGACCATTTTCAAAGCAGTTATACGCGCTTATTGATAAAGCGCCTGATGGACATAGTAGGAGGCCACATAGGATG
>JAZUFW010000014.1:0-2003 GCA_045640905.1 Lachnospiraceae bacterium | reverse complement strand
ATTCTTAATGATGTCGTACGCATCGTCATTAAAGCAGACGGTGTCTCCCAAATCCACCTGATAGTGGGAATTGAACTCCTCACACAAGGAAGTATCGAGACCGTACTTACCAAAAAAGTCCCGAAAACGCATAACCAGTATCTCTTTTTTGGTAAGCTCACCTCTTTCGAGCCTTTTCCAATAATTGTCGTTAATATTTGAATAGTCCGAAATCATTTCATCCGAGCATTCACCCAGATTCATATTTTTGAAGCCCTTCCTTATTGCAGCCTTCTCGGCTTCTTTAAAATTAAGGATGGTTCCGTCCACATCCCAAAGAAGTATCTTAATACTCATTTTCCTTATATTGTCCTTTACTGCTTTTTCGAAATATCGCTGGCGCGCTTTATGGTTCCTCTGCCGAACTTTGAGTTGATTTTATCAAGCGCGGAATCCAGTTTCTCCAATTTGTCATAATCCGTATTGTCAAATAAAGACATCTGCCTAAACGATGCTTCATCCGTAACATTTCCGGCCTGTACACCCAAAAGCCTTATCGGTGTTCCGTCCCACTTTTCATCAAACAGCCGACAAACATATCCGTATATCTCATCCGTAATGTTGGTTGCGGTATCCAAAGAACACTGGTGTGTCGACCGACTTAGATTGTTGAAGCGAAACTGTACAGTAACCGTCTGGGCTCTTACATTGTCTTCCCTGACTCTCATACACACCTTTTCGGTCAGTTTTCGAAGTATATCTTTGGCCTCATTGGCATCCGTAACATCATAAGGCATCGTGGTGGCATGGGAATATCCCTTAGCATCGGGGCGCTCGCACGTTACCGGTGAATCATCGATTCCGTTGGCCGCCCGCAAAAGGTATTCTCCCTGACTTTTCATATTTGCCTTCAGAATTCCAAGATTCGTCTTAGCCAAATCACCGATGGTTCGTATTCCAAGAGAATTCAGTTTTGAAGCCGAAGAAGCTCCGACAAAGAACAAATCTCCGACGGGAAGCGGCCACATCTTCTGCGGAATCTCACTTAGAAAAAGCGTATGGGTTCTGTCAGGCTTCGTAAAATCCGATGCCATCTTGGCCAGAAGCTTATTCTCGGACACTCCGACATTAACCGTAAAACCCAGTTCCTCATATACATTCTTTCGAATTTTGTCCGCAGCCTCGACTGCGGTTCCGAAAAGCAATTCCGTTCCCGTCATATCAAGAAATGCTTCATCCACACTGAATTGCTCTATCTTGTCCGAATATCTTGAAAGAATTTCCATAAGAGCATGCGAGTACCTTGAATATATTTCATGATGAGGCTTTATTAATTTAAGATTCGGACATTTTTTGAGTGCATTAACCACAGGTTCGCCCGTAGTTATACCGTAAGGCTTGGTGAGAATGGATTTGGCCACAATGATTCCGTGGCGGTTTTCCACATCTCCCCCGACTGCCGCGAGCATATTTCTATAGTCCTCGGTTCCGCCGTTTCTTAGATTTTCAACAGCTTCCCAGGACAAAAATGCACTATTCACATCCACATGAAATATTAATCTTCCGGGCATACTTGTTTCTTTCCTGCTACATCATTTCTACTGTTTTTGCTGCCATTTGCATATTACATTTTATCTTCAAAATAACCGAAGGTCCTTAAACATTATAACATTTAAATGAACTTTCGGATAAAGTAGGCGTATCCAATGTCAATCTTTCCAAAATGAAAACCGGGAAGATTAATCAGTTTGTAAATACCCTTCATCATCCACCTTAACATTGGGTGAATGACTTTCCAGAAAATCAAATATGCGTCGTTGTTCCTCTTTTGAGGAAGCATATCTGGTTTGACAGTTTTCCTGAATTCCGGGGACTATGCGGCAATCAAGTATATCTTTGCCCTCTTCGTCCTCATAAAAATGGAGTTCAACCAGCATAGTATCAAGGGTCTTGGAATTAAACCAATAATTGCCCAGACTGTAAAAAATAGGCTTATTGTCATAATATTCCAACCCTTGAAGTAC
>JAZUFW010000013.1:0-34761 GCA_045640905.1 Lachnospiraceae bacterium | reverse complement strand
TGCAGTTTGCGTTCCTTGCGGAGTAAAATTGAGTTTTCTTAATGCTTCCTAAATACCCAGCGAATTTCGGCATGGATGCCGAAATAGGAGCAATGGTCCCCGAAGGGGACCCAGTTACACGGATGTCGGGTGCGACGTTCGCGTCCGTTACCGAAGACTTGAGGAAGCATTTAGAAAACACATTTTACGCAGAGTAGGAAGCAAACTGCATATATGCTTACGGAACGTTTACGCATCACAACGTGTGAGCAAAGTAATACCGAAGGCGCAGGCCGTATCTCGTCTAATAGAATGGATTCAAATAAAAAAGCTCCCGCCAAAAATGCGGGAGCTTAAATGTCTCATATGTATTTATTGCCTAGAATATACGTCTGATTGCAAGAATTGTTCTGTAATCGGCATTTGAAACCTTAATTCCTGTCTTTGCACTCGATGCGTGAACTATCTGTCCGCCTCCGATATACAAAGCAACGTGACCGGAATAACAAATCAAGTCACCGGGCTGCGCATTAGCAAGTCCGTCTACCGCATAACCTACAGAACGGTCTGCCGATGATGAATGCGGCAATGATACTCCGAAGTGTTCGTAACATCTCATTACGAATCCGGAACAGTCT
Organism: Lachnospiraceae bacterium; assembly: GCA_045640905.1. Classification (GTDB taxonomy): domain Bacteria; phylum Bacillota; class Clostridia; order Lachnospirales; family Lachnospiraceae; genus JAILLW01. Next base: position 34,144 of record JAZUFW010000013.1, on the reverse strand, counting down.
GTTCCGTTTGTCAGTGACGATCCGCCGTATACATAAGGATTACCAACATACTGGAGTCCGAAATTAGCTACGGCATTACCAAGCTCACTGCCGGAACCTGTCGAATGATAAGTCTGTGTGCTCGCGGTGCTCTTAGTACTCTTTGACTTATTAACCTTGTTAGCGGCTTCAATGGCTGCTTCTCTTTCACGAGTTTCTTTAAGGATTCGGGCTTCCTCTTCCTCTTTTGATTCAGCCTTAACAAATTCCGTATCAAGTCTGACATAATCAAGGCTTACATATCCGATACCTTCTTCGATATCAACCTTAACCCAGCCGTCCATTTCTTCCGTTACGGTTAATACTTCGCCGTCGGGAACAAGTCCAAGAACAGTCGCCTCCAGTGAAGGCTCTTCTCTAACTTTTAATGTAGTAGTGTCAACGGTAGCTATACGTCTGCCGACCTGCTTTGCCAATTCAATGGCAGCTTCACCCGTAACACAATATTCCGCTTTGACGTAACCTTTACAGTTACCGGATTCAATCTCATACCAACCGTCCTTTTCGGAAATAAATGTACCGGCTGATTTATTGTATAATTTTCCGACTTTTTCGGCATCTTCCGAAGCATCAGCACGAACATTAACGTAATCGTTAACCTGGGCGATAACCAAGGATTTGAATTTTTCCTCTTCCTGTTTCGCATCAAGCTGGCGTTCTTTTTCATTAATGCTCATATCCAGTTTGGATACAACAGTTTCCTCGACCGTCTTCTCTTCTTCGGGTATCTCTTCAATCAAATCCTCCGGATTAATTGAAGCAACATCCGTTGCCTGCGGAGAGGCACTGTTTGCTGCGCTCGATGAAGGAAGCGGCGCCGTACTGCTTTCGGGTTTAGTTGTTTTTCCCGTTGTATCTTTTATATCTTTTACCGAAGTAGCATCCTGCGAAAATACAAAGTTAATTCCTGCGGAAGGAAGAGCATGTCCGTCCTTTGCATACGAATTAACGGAAACTCCGCCAAGAAGTCCCACTACGGCAATCATAGATAATGTAGTTAATGTAATCTTTCTAAACGTCATATTAACCCCGTATCCCGTGTTAGAAATCTCATTTGTTACAAAATTGTTACAAACCATCACCTATGTTATCATATATTATGTGAACTGTCAAATATTCCTGTACGAAGCAATCAATGCGGTGCTCACCCCGCGCCAACGGTAAATACATATTGCAGGAATAAGTATCCGTCCGACATTCTCAAATCGGCAAATTCCGATTTTACATTACCATATTCGATATCTGCCGTATAACCTGCAGATGTCTTTTTAGGGCCATCCACATTAGCTCCGACCACATTAGCATAATAATCGAGAATTGCCAGGTATTCTTCATACGTACAACCTTTTGCCGTAATTTCCAACACATACTGATTAGTGGTCACCCATCCGTTAATCTTGGCATCTATATCTTTGTCACCGCCGTAAGCCAGGAATTCTTCGGGCATGTATCCTCCCACTTCCTCTGCTATATAGTCTGTAACATATCTGACCTGTGAAGGATCAAGCATTTTAACAGTCGCTTTTTCTTTAACCTGTGACAGAGCAATATTTATCGTCGTATTCGTATTCGGCGAAGCATCAAACTCTGCTTTGTACAATGGTTCGTCACAGTTTTCCATCGACTCATAATCTTTGTACACATATAATTCGTAGGGCAAACCGGCATTCAGGTATCCGTATACGGTACATGAAAAATTCTCCGACCAGGAAGTTTCATCGTCATCATACTCGGGAACTTCAATGCTCCATCCCTCTATCGGCAATCCGTTTCGTCCAAAGCACAGCGTGCATCCGTCATACTTTAAAAGGTCCGTGGACTCGGGATCTACCTCTTCCGAAATAACAAAAGTCATATTGTCATTGTAGTTAAGGAGCATTTTGCCCAATCTTTCATATGTCTTCTTTTGCATCTGTTCCAGCAAAAATCCCGAAACCATGGGCATGGTTTCCTTTTGAATCCGCTTTTGCAAATCGAGTTTCAACGAATTACTCAATTCGCGCTTTTGCTCTTCGGTCGCATTAAAGAAAATGTTCTTATAGCCTGCTTCAGCTGTTGCAAAAATCAGTTCGTCATTTCCGTCAGCATAAATATCATCCCAGAATTTGTTAACATGCGCATCAATGGCATCCAGCAAAGTTCTCATGGCTTTATCGGAATCACTTCCGCTGTTCCAATAAGCATCGTAAAACACATCATACCAATATTGTTTCGAAAAAGGAGCGAGATTTTCGTAATAAGAATTGAATACCTTTTCGATATTATCTGTCTGCTCGGCTTTGGCAGCATCGACTACGGCATCCAATTCCATCGAGAAGATGGCCACACCCAGGAAAGTCAATGTAAATCCGAAATTTCCGTATCCGGTGACCATCGAATATACGCTGCCTGCATTGGTACACAAATTTTTGTAACCGTTCAAGGCCGCCGTTTCCGAATACAAAGTTCCATCCTTATATGTATCAATTCCCACCTGGGCTGCCATCATAATAAACGGCATGGCATTCATGGCCTCAGACAAAGGCCCCTGAGCATCTATCATAAACTGAACATATTTGTTCTTTGACATTTCCGGCAGTGTCCCCATGGCACCTTCAATAGCAGGGCCTGCAAATGTCCAAATATTATTGGCCGATGAAAAAGCACTGTTTACGGCGTCAACATCCATATCCTCCGACAATACGGGAAAATCCAAGCAGTAACCGGAAGGGTCCTTTAGCATCTTGTCAGATTCCGCCTTCAAAAGAGACTTATCATATTTTTTCAGTAAGCTCCAATAATTGGCCGCAATTTTAACTTCGGCATCCTTGGTTCCGGCGTTTTCAACATAAAACAGCGAGTTATTATAAGAACCTGTAACCACCTTTATAGGACTGAGACTTCCAAACAACGCACAAACATTTCCGTCTTCGGACTCCATAGTCATCATCGGTATCCATTCACCGAATTCCTCATCATAATGAAGAATTCCCACGCTCTCATCTGAAGCATCATAAGGAAACTCTATCTTTACCGGCTCATAAAAATCACGATGTTCTCCGATAGCGATGTCATACTCCGTCTCAACAGCTCCATCTGCCAAAGTAACATCCTCATATTGTATAACCGAAACAGTCTGTTCTCCGTCAGAGAGATTCATTTCTCCCGCATCAATAACGAGTTCACATACTTCGGACACGGGATTATCAGACGATACTACGGCAGAATCGCTTTGTACTTCCTTCTTTTTAATATCCGATTTGCCGTTATCGCTCAAAGAAGCGCGTTCGGTCGTTTTCCCTGCCGATTCGGGTCCTTTTTTCTTTACAAAAAATCCCGGACTTACGAATCCCGCAACCGCAAGTTCAATCACCATCACCGCTGCCAAAATAATGCAAAGTGCCGAGCTTCCCGATTTCTTGGCATTCACAGGTTCCTTGAGATTCTTCAATTTATCGTTCTGTATCCTTGATTGATACATTTGTGTTTTGGTTAACGGCGTCGTTGTATTGTTCACGGGATTCCCATCTTCAACAGTCTTTCCGCATCGAGCGCAAAACTGTGCCCCGTCATCTATTCTGTTACCGCAATATCTGCAAAATCCTGCCATGTATTTTCTCCTTATTATGGTCTGGCCAGCGCAATGACCGTAGGCGTTCCATCCGGTGCATCAAATGTTCCTAAAGCATATTGGTGTCCGTCGGGCATTTCGTAAAAAGTAGTAATGTTTATATTTCCTGCACCCGTGGCATAGATTCCGTTTCCGTCCCAGGTTCCGCTGTAAGTATGAATCGGATCGTCCGTCTCATCTATAACTTCCGAATTCGGGATGTACAACCGGCACATTTTTACAGATACCAAAACATTATTTCCATCAGGTTCAAGCATTACATTGGCAAATTCCATGGCATCATATGATCCCGAAGCATCGTGTCCGAACCAGAAAAAGAGTTTCCATGCGCCGCGCAGCTTATCCTTCGTAAACACCCATTCGGCATCATCCGGGACACCGTTATAATAAACTCCGTCGTAATACCACATGAAATCAGACAAAGAAGGCGCCGGCATTTCTTCTATATTTTTCTCGTCGATATCCTCTTTTTCGATACCATCTTCTTCGATATCCACGATTCCGTCTATACCTTCGGTATCATAATATTCTGCCGGTTCTTCGGTAGGAGCCGCTTCTTCGGAATCCTGCGTCTCTTCCATACGCTTTTTCGTCTTTTTTGATTTGTCGGAACTGTCTTTCTGCGTATATTCCTTAGCTACTTCATATTTCTCGCCCTGCAAATCCGAATCCTTTTCCTTCGGCTTTATTAAAGAAGAGATAATAACAACCAGCAGAACTATATCTATTACCAGAAATATTCCTGTTAATACTTTCTTCATGTATCTTTTCCTTTCAATGTGTCTATTTAAAATCACCGACTTATTGTTTTTTGAAAACAATCGATTCTCCGTCATTTAAGTCGGGAACAAAAAGTGCAATCTCGTTTTCATTCGTCTCTGAGAAAACATTGCTGAAATTATACGAAACATCTGCCACGGAAATGACAAAGCTGTCAGCTTTATCATATCTCCATAATTTTTTGTCAAATAAAAATGCATATGTTCCTTCCTGTTTTTTCTCCGGACACCCTGCCGCATCGGCAAACTCTTTGGAAAATTCAAAAGCCACACTCGTTCCGTCTCCGTTAAACTCCATTGTTCCGTATTCCGAAGAAAACACACCCACATGATTTTCAGGCCACGAAGTACTATCATCCGGCGGACCGTTTCGGTATCCGCACGCAGCCAGTGCAAATGTCACCGCTAAAATAAGAATTGTATAACCGATTACATGTTTCTTCATGACTTACCATTCTCCTTTTGCGGAATGCAGGCTTTGATATAATCAACTGCAAAATCAAAATCCTGCGAATCGACATATATCTGATTATGACAAAGAAGCGCGTCAAGCTTTATTGTATGAAATTTACGAAGGACCTTCATTTTCTTAACTTTGGAAAATTCGGAAAAGGTCTCCTGCTTGGTTGCCGCAAGGAGTCCGGCTCCCGTAGTTCCCGGGCGATTGGCTGCAGCACCCAAAAGAGCGGTCAACCATCCTATGGCCTCGGCTTTTTTGAATTGCTTGTTCATATGAATATGACGAATTCCACTTTCATTCATTTCAAAAAGAACGATATATTTAAATCCGTATATTCCGGCCAAAATCAGATAAGAAACAATGGATAACACAAAAAGAATTGCAGCAGGCAGCGCCAAATCGGCAATCTGATAGATAAATGCCCCAAAAAAGCCTTTATCTCCAATCAAAAACAGTCCGAAGAACACCCACATGCCAATCAGAACAAAAAGAAATATTTTCAAAACCGTAAGCAAAATGATAGGATTCGTAACCATATTGAATTCATATATCCACCTATAGGTCCCGTCCTCGCATTTTTGTATTGTGTTCAAATTAACCTCTTCCATAAATCCCCCTTTACGTTTCATGGAAACCGAATAATCTATAGTTTACCATATACATCTACTAAAACGCAAAAGCCTCCGCAATTGCGGAGGCTTAATCAATCAAATTGTACACTCTTTATCTGTTCTGGAATATATATTCTTCAACCCGAGGTCGAATTTTTACAAATACGTCAACAATACTGCTGTCAAAATGAGAACCCGAATCTTCAATCAAAATGCTGTATGCCTTATCGATTGAAACAGCATCCTTATACACACGCTTTGATATCAAAGCATCAAATACATCCGCAACAGCCATAATTCTCGCGCCAAGCGAAATATTCTCACCCGTAAGTCCTTCCGGATATCCCTTGCCGTTCCACTTTTCATGGTGATGCGTAGCTATATCACATACCGCATCCGTCAGTTCTTGGTCTATCTCACCTTCGAATATCTCACGTGCTATACGGCCACCGTAAGCGGCATGTGTTTTCATTATTTCAAATTCTTCGTCTGTCAGTTTGCCGGGCTTATTAAGAATTGTATCCGATATTCCGATTTTTCCTATATCATGCAAAACCGATGCTTCCGTAATAGTCTTTACGTATTCGGGTGTAACCGTTTCGGGATACATGCCGTTTTCAAGGAGATATTTGAGTATCATCTCCACAAATGTTTTTGCATTCTTTACATGATCACCGGTTGAGGTATCTCGGCTTTCTATCAATGTAGCCAGTCCCTCGATGACACCGTTTTGAATCTTTTGGAATCTCTCTGCATTTGAAATGATGACTTCGGTCTGCTCTTTTACCTTTTGTTCGAGCATTTCCTTCTGGTTCATCTTTTCACGTTCTATCGCATCAACATCGGAAAATCCTACCAATACCTCAAACGAAGAATCATACATATTCTGATTGAGTTTGACAAGTTTTGCTTTGTAATACTTGTACTGTCCTTCGCGATTTGTTCTGTATATTACGGTGTATGTGACCACATCGCTCATCAGCTTTTTCAAATCTTCCGTTCCCGTGAAAGGCTCCATAATAGACATATCATCGGGATGAACATGTTCGGACATGACCCTTCTGAATTCGCGCAGATTCATTTCGGGAGTCATCGTACCGTAGCACATCAATGAAGTGTCATTTTGTCCGATACATGAAACCGTATCCCTAAATGGATCCAAAATGAAAATAGCTTCATAGTCTTTCGCCAACGCCGTAATGACTGATTCCTTCTCTATCTCTTCATCCGCATTCTTAAAGCCGATAATAACATTTTTGGGATGAAGTCTGTCCAATGAAAAGATAATCTGGTAATTTTTCACGCCGTCGTCTTCGATAAAATGGCACGGAACTTTTACTGTCTGATCAAGATACAACGCGTCCATAATCATTTGGCGATCAAGTGACTTAACAAACCGAACAAACTCTTCCGGCGGAACCAGTTTCTTTAGCATAGCGTCGAAATCAACCGGCGCAATATACGGTTCATCGCCTATCAAATCTTTAAACATACCGAATGTATGGTAATTGGTAATAGTATTCGAAAGGGTATCAACAAAGCAAATATACTCATAATATCCGGACAATCCGCGCAAGGTTTCAAGTTCGCGTCTGGAGTCCTCTGCCTGACCCTTTATCTGATCTTTCAGTTGCTCTATGCCCGCCTTTTCCTTGCCGTTATAGTATGTCCTCAGTGCTAAGACCGCTATCGCCATAACCAGGAACAAAAGAAAGGCAATTAACCAATAGTATTCCTTTACAAACTCTGCAAATGTAAGGTCCTGCGCTGCAGTACCGATCCACTTTGTATTCAGTTTTGAAATGACGCCTTCTGCAGAAAGTTTTCTGATGGAATCATTTATTTTATCTCTAAGGTCCGGCTGATTGACATCCACTCCGATGCAGGAATAACTATTTCCTATGCTGAACATCGGCTTTACCTTGCCGTCCATGCTTGATTTTAAAATAGGTGTAGCAACAGAGGAACGCAAAACAGCGCAATCACACGAGCCGTCTATTACCGATTCCATCAATTCGGATATGGTTGCGTATTCAAAGCAGTCTTTGCTCAATCCGTAGGTTTCAAGGACCATTGCTTCTCTCGAAGTTGCCGTAATACCGATCATCTTTCCTTTCAATTCGGAAATACCGCTCAAATTTTCCGAACCGTATACAAAGAATTCATCCGAATATACCGGAACCGTCATTAACATCGTCTCTTCTTTTTCATTAAAAAACGATTCCTCGCACGTCATTACCACATCGTACTCACCGTTTTCGAATGCCGTCAGTGCATCCTGCCAGTTCATCATGGTAAGTTCCAAATTCATGCCTATATCATTGGCAATATACGCAATAAGCTCTACATCCCTTCCGAGCTTATTCATATTCACGTCATAGTATGAAAAAGGTTTGTAATCGTAATCGGTAACAACCCTTAAAGTAGTATCATATTTATTTTCTGCAATTTCGGTTACTTGTGGAGAAATTTGGATAATTCCACGATTAAGAGACCACATGACCCCTACAAACACTGCAAGAATCAGCGTGATTGAAAACATAGCTGCATGAAGCTTTCTAAGACCCGGGTTACCCTTAAACATAGTACCCCCCCCGAAGAGATTTACATAATTCGGTAACATAATAGCATACAAAAAGAGGGTTGTCACTACCCTCTTTTCAACTTTTTTCAATATAAATCAACTTTTTTGTGCAACTTATGTTAAGCATCAATATGTTGTATATGGTACCTTTGCAAACCACTATTTGAGCTTGTTCAAATACGCTTCTGCCGAATTAACAGCATTGGCTCCGTCTGCTACGGCAGTAATTATCTGCCTTAGTTTTTTGGTCCTCAAATCTCCCGCTACAAAAAGGCCGGGAGTCTTGGTTATACACTGATCCCCGCTCATAACATAACCGTTTTCATCTAGGTCGGCCAAACCTTTCGCCAGCGCATTGATAGGATTAATGCCTACCGCGATAAACACCCCATCAACTTCGATTCTTCTGTTCTCTTTTGTTACCACATCCGTAACGGCTATGCCTTCAACCTGGTCTTCTCCGATTATTTCATCAACCACGCTGTTCCATACCATTTCAACATTCGGAAGTGATTGCAATTTATCCGAAAGCATCTTTGCTGCGCGCAAAGAATCACGTCTGTGAATCAGATATACCTTTTTCGAAGTACGTGCCAAATAAATGGCATCCTCTACCGCCACATCTCCGCCTCCGATAACGGCAACAGTTTTATCCTTAAAGAAAGCACCGTCGCAGGTAGCACAATAAGAGACACCGCAGCCTACGAGTTCTTCTTCTCCCGGAACGCCCAATGTTCTGTGTTCGGCGCCCATGGCCATAATAATGCCGCGCGTTTTATATGAGTTGGTCTCACCTTCAACTATGTATCCGCCTTCAAGCTTAATAATATTCTTGGCTTCGTCGGTAGCAAATTTGCATTCCAAAGCATCTGCATGCTCACGAAAACGATTGCACAATTCCATTCCGCTGATGCCGTGATATCCCAAATAATTATCTACTTCATACGTGCTCATAACCTGGCCGCCGCTAATAGGTTTGGCTTCCAGTGTAATAGCATCCAAGCCTGCTCTCTTTGCATATACCGAAGCCGATAATCCGGCAGGTCCCGCTCCTATGATAACCAAATCGTACATTATGTCCATCCTCCGTCCATAGTGATAATCTGTCCCGTCATATATGAAGGTGCATTCAAAACGCTTAATACCATTTGAGCCGCTTCTTCGGCCGAAGCGATTCTGTCCATAGGTATTTCACTTCTTATTTCCATTATCTCATCTTCCGATAAATGTGCGTTCATCTTTGTATCTATCATTCCGAACGCGATCGCATTCACGGGTATATTGCTGGGTGCCAATTCTTTTGCCAACGCTTTGGTGAAGGCATTGATTCCGCCCTTTGTCGCACTGTAAACCACTTCGGTGGATGCACCGACATTTCCCCATATCGAAGATGTATTGATTATTCTGCCTTCGTGATTATGTATCAAAAGCGGCAGCAAGTTTTTAGTGAGAATAATCGCCGAATTCAAATTCGTGTCAATAACTTCATCGACGGTTTCGTCACTCATATCCGTCAAAAGACCGATATACGAAATAGCGGCATTATTGATAATTCCGTATAGGTCTCCCTTTTTAAGGCAGTCATCCGTCATCCTTTTTATTTCGGATTTATCCGCCAAATCACATTTATAAATGTCCACAGAAATATGATATTCCGTTTCCAATGTATTTTTCATCGCGGATAGAGTATCAAAAGATTTATACCCGACTAAAGAAAGATCATAGCCTTCCTTTGCGAGCAAATATGCAATTTTCGTTCCAATGTCTCCGGTAGCACCGGTTAACAGTATTCTCTTATTGTTCATAACGACTTAACTGCGGAAACTTATCAATTTCCGGTATGTCATCCAACCAACCGAGATGATAAGCGGTAACGGCTGAAATGTTTTTAGTGATTCTATTTCCTTCATCGGTAACAAGCATTATCTCATTCGGATAATTCTCTTTGATATATTCTACCACATCATCGGTATATTCCGCTCCCTTATAATAATCATGTGCGCCGTAAAGATGCAATATTTCATGCGCAATCACGCAGGGAGAGCTGTTTTGATATACTACTACGGATTCCTTGGGGTTGTCGATTCCATCATAGGTTATCGCATAGGCACGTCCTTTTGTTTTTACAAAAACGAGCATAAATATATTATCGGCCTCATATTCATCGGATAATTTCTCGTAGTTGACTTTATAATCAAGCCAGGTCTGAATACAATTATCCATCGCGGTTTCTTTCTCCGGAATTGCCTTTGCGTCAAAATACAAAAATCCCTTTTTGCACAAATCCGGGTTATCACTCCAGTCATAAGTAAAACTGACATCTACGTCATATTCCTCGGCGTTCCGGGATATGTAAGCACACGAATCGGATAACTTCTCCAGCATTGCTTCCTTTTCCGCATCAGTCCATTTATCGCGGACAGTATCTGCAAACATAGAAACTATAACATTATTTCCGTGTAAAGAAAGAGCCGATCCAAGTTCATAGCTTGATCTCGGATGGCCCAAATCTCCCGGTTTTTGATAAAGCAGTAAACTGCTCAATAATATAACCGATACTATTCTGTTCATAAACACTCTCTATAACATATGTGCTCTTAATTCTTCTCCGGATAAAGGTGACAGATATGCAGGTGCCACATCAAGAACCGTCTTGCAGCCTGTCACTCCTTCATTATACATGCGGAATGCTGCTCTGGCATAAGCTACCAGTACACTGGTAGTAAATTCCGGATTGGAATCAAGTTTTAAGCTGTATTCTATTACATGCTTGTTTTCCAGGTTCCATCCTGTTTTGCCTGTTCTTATTACACATCCGCCGTGAGGAATTCCTTTATGATTGGCATCAAGTTCTTCCTGTGAGATAAATGTGACAGTTGTGTCATAATCTGCGAAATAGTTTGGCATCTCTTTAATTTCTTTTTCGATTCCGGCTTTATCAGCTTCGGGCGCTGCCACTACGAAACACTCCCTGGTGTGCTTCTGTCTGGTAGTTAATTCGGGTTCACTTCCCGAACGTACCGCCTCCAACGCTTCCGGTACCGGAACAGTATACTGTCTGGCATCCAAAACGCCGTCAATTCTGCGGATTGCGTCGGAATGTCCCTGGCTGACTCCGCGTCCCCAGAATGTATAATCCGCACCATCTGTAAGAACGGAAGCAGCATATACTCTGTTCAATGAAAACATTCCCGGATCCCATCCGACAGAAATCATGGCCACCTTTTTACCGGCCTTTGCTTTCGCATCAACATTGGCAAAATGCTCGGGAATTCTCGCATGAGTGTCAAAAGAATCAATTACATTAAAGTGTTCTGCATACTGAGGAGTCATAACAGGCAGGTCCGTTGCCGAGCCTCCGCAAATAATGAGAACATCAACTTCATCTTTATGGTCAAGTATTTCGCTGACATTATATACCTTTGCCGTATCTGTCAACACAGAAACGGTTTTAGGATCTCTTCGCGTAAAAATGCATGTAAGCGTCATGTCGTCATTCTGTTTAACAGCACATTCAACTCCGCGTCCCAGGTTTCCGTATCCAAGTATTCCTATTCTCATATTTTCCCTCCGAGCCGAAACTCTCTATTTGTCGTGTATCTCTTTATGAAGTTCCTGCAGTGACTTAACCTGCGTTTCTTCATGTGTCTTTACATAATGAATTCCATCAGCCGTGGCTTTTGCTCCCGCTACTGTGGTAACATAGGGAACCTTGGCCTTTATGGCTGCTTTACGAAGGTATGCATCGTCATGAGCGGCATTCTTTCCGATTGGTGAATTAATAACCAATGAAATCTCTCCGTTTGTAATCATATCATAAACATTCGGACGTCCTTCGTACATTTTCTTAACTTTGGTTGCAGGGATTCCTGCCTTAACCAGGGTATCATAATTTCCGCCGGTAGCAGCAATGGTAAATCCGTCTTCGTACAAACTCTTTGCAACAGGAATCACTTCATCCTTATCCTTGTTGTTTACTGAAAACAGTACAGTACCTTCAAGCGGAAGTTTTGAAGAAACAGCTTCCTGAGCCTTGTAAAATGCCTCACCGTATGAAGAAGAAAGTCCCAATACTTCACCGGTAGAACGCATTTCAGGTCCCAACAAAGGATCAACTTCGGGGAACATATTGAAGGGGAACGCTGCTTCCTTAACACCGTAATTCGGAATAACCTGTTCTTTCAAATCGGGTAAAGGTGACGGACGGCCCGTAATCTCTGCCGTAATAATATCCGTAGCAAGAGGCACCATTCTGATGTTACAAACCTTTGATACCAAAGGAACCGTGCGGGATGCTCTCGGATTTGCTTCAAGTACGAATACCTTTCCGTTTTCGATAGCATACTGCATGTTCATAAGTCCTTTGACATGCATCTCTTCAGCTATCTTCTTTGTATATTCTTTAATTGTCTTTACGTTCTCTTCAGAAATGTGAAGTGAAGGAATAATACATGCCGAATCGCCCGAATGAACACCGGCCAATTCAATATGTTCCATAACGGCAGGAACAAATGCATGTGTTCCGTCGGCAATGGCATCTGCTTCGCATTCCAAAGCATGATTAAGGAATCGGTCAATCAGAATCGGTCTGTCGGGAGTAACGCCGACAGCGGCATTCATATATTCAGTCATTGATTCGTCATCATATACGACTTCCATTCCGCGTCCGCCCAATACGTACGAAGGACGAACCATAACGGGGTAACCAATCTTATTGGCAATTGAAAGAGCGTCTTCAACATTGACTGCCATTCCTGATTCAGGCATGGGAATTTCCAACTTATCCATCATCTCACGGAACAGGTCTCTGTCTTCTGCCAAATCGATAACGGCAGGAGAAGTTCCTAATATCTTAACTCCGTTTGCTTCCAAAGAAGCGGCCAGATTAAGCGGCGTCTGTCCTCCGAACTGAGCAATTACGCCGAGAGGCTTTTCCTTATTGTATATAGACAAAACATCTTCCAACGTAAGGGGTTCAAAATACAACTTATCGGAAGTATCGTAGTCGGTAGAAACCGTCTCGGGATTACAGTTGACAATAATCGTTTCAAATCCGAGCTTTTTCAAAGCCTTTGCGGCATGAACACAACAGTAATCGAATTCGATACCCTGTCCGATTCTGTTGGGGCCTCCGCCCAAAATCATTATTTTCTTCTTATCGCTGTTAATCGGATTCTTGTCTGTTCCGTTATAAGTTGAGTAATAGTATGCACTGTTTTCGGTTCCGGAAACATGCACGCCTTCCCAATTTTCTACAACATTAAGTGCAGTTCTTCTGTTTCGAATATCATCTTCCGAAACATTTAATATCTTGCTCAAATACTTATCGGAGAATCCGTCTTTCTTAGCTTTGATAAGCAAATCATCCGAAGGCAGCGAACCTTTGGATTTTGCTATCTCGGTTTCTTCCTCAACCAATTCCTTCATCTGTTCGATAAACCATGCCTTAACCTTGGTAAGATCATGAATTTCATCGACGGTTGCGCCCTTTCTGAGGGCTTCATACATGAGAAAATGTCTCTCCGAAGAAGGAGTGGCAAGTTTCTTTAACAGTTCATCTTTTGACAATTCATTGAAGTTCTTGGCATAGCCTAAGCCGTATCTGCCTGTTTCCAATGATCTGATGGCTTTCTGGAAAGCTTCCTTATATGTCTTTCCGATACTCATAACTTCGCCTACGGCTCTCATCTGAGTACCGAGTTTATCTTCAACGCCCTTGAATTTTTCAAAAGCCCATCTGGCAAACTTAATTACCACATAGTCTCCGTCAGGAACATACTTATCCAAAGTTCCGTACTTTCCGCAAGGAATATCCTTTAATGTAAGTCCGGTAGCCAACATAGCCGAAACCAAAGCTATCGGGAATCCCGTAGCCTTTGAAGCCAAAGCCGAAGAACGCGATGTTCTCGGATTAATTTCAATAACAATAATTCTGTCGGAAACGGGGTCATGAGCAAACTGCACATTTGTTCCGCCGATAACTTCAACCTTATCTACAATCTTGTATGCCTGTTCCTGCAGTCTCTTCTGACATTCTTCCGAAATTGTCAACATGGGCGCCGAACAGAATGAATCACCTGTGTGAACTCCCAAAGGATCAATATTTTCGATAAAGCAGACCGTAATCATGTTTCCTTCACAGTCTCTTACTACTTCAAGTTCAAGTTCCTCCCATCCAAGGATTGATTCCTCAACCAGAACCTGTCCAACCAGGGAAGCCTGCAATCCTCTGGCACATACTGTGCTCAGTTCTTCTTTGTTATATACAAGGCCGCCGCCTGCGCCGCCCATTGTATAAGCCGGACGAAGTACTACCGGATATCCCAGCTTGTCCGCTATTGCCAAAGCTTCCTCAACGGAATAAGCAACTTCGGATCTGGCCATCTCTATTCCGAGCGAATTCATTGTCTTTTTAAACTCGATTCTGTCCTCGCCTCGTTCGATGGCATCAACCTGAACTCCGATTACCTTTACGTTGTATTTATCCAAAACCCCGGCTTTATTCAATTCAGAGCATAAATTAAGACCGGACTGTCCGCCTAAATTAGGGAGCAACGCATCAGGTCGTTCTTTAGCAATAATTTTTTCAAGACGATCAACATTAAGCGGCTCAATATAGGTGACATCTGCGGTCTCGGGGTCTGTCATTATGGTAGCAGGGTTAGAATTAACCAGTACTATTTCGTATCCCAATTTACGAAGTGCTTTACATGCCTGCGTTCCGGAATAGTCAAATTCGCAAGCTTGTCCAATAATAATCGGTCCGGACCCGATGATCAATACTTTGTGGATATCTGTCCTTTTTGGCATCACAATGTCCTCCTGCTATGTCATTTTTACCTAAACTTTCAGTATTCTATCACTATTGTGTTTTTGCGTCAATGACTTATGGTTAACCAAACTAAAATAATTAATCTTCAAAGAGTACTGTACTGAAATAGCGTTCTCCGGTATCGGGCAAAACAGTGACTACGGTTTTGCCGGGTCCGAGTTTCTTGGCCAGGCGCAGAGCAGCCGTAACATTTGTACCCGAAGAAATACCGCAAAGAATTCCTTCCAGTCTGATTAATTTCTTTGAAGTTTCGATAGCTTCTTCATCAGTAACAATATCAATATGTGAATAAATATTCGTATTTAAATTGTCCGGAATCAAACCGTCACCAATACCCATCTGCAGATGAGTTCCGATGCTTCCGCCCGACAAAATAGCGGCATTTTCAGGCTCAACAGCCCAAATTTCAATATCGGGATACTGATTCTTTAATGTTTCACCGATACCGGAAATTGTTCCGCCCGTTCCTATTCCGGAGCAAAAACCGTGAATAGGACTTCCTACCTGCTCCAGTATTTCCAAAGCGGTATGATATTTATGAACTAACGGATTGTCCTTGTTGGTAAACTGCTGGGGAACCCATACATTCGGGTCTTCCTTTTCCATATTAAGGGCTGTCTGCAGGCACGCATCCATGCACGCTCCGATATCTCCGTCATCGTGAATAAGAACCAATTCGGCACCGTATCCTTTTATCAGTTTTCTTCTTTCGGCAGAAACGGAATCAGGCATAATAATGCGAACCTTATATCCTTTTACGGCACCGATAAGAGCCAATCCAATACCCTGATTTCCGGATGTCGGTTCTACTATAATGGTGTTTTCCTTGATTATTCCTTTCTTTTCCGCCTCACAAATCATGTTATAAGCGGTTCTGGTCTTTATCGAACCTCCTATGTTTACTCCTTCATATTTAACAAGTACTTCCGCAGAATCCTTCGGAACCATTTTCTCCGAAAGTCTGATAATCGGTGTATGTCCTATTGCTTCAAGTACATTTGAATAAACCATGATTTTTCTCCTCAAAAATATATATTAATTCTTACTTTGTATTGTTCTTGTATATGTCCACATGGTCGTAAATACATCTCCATGCGCTGTGTGCATCCGCGGTAACACAAATATACGGATTTTTGTTATTACTGATCATAAAGCTGGCTCCGCACGAACCGGCTTCTACAACGTATCCCGTCTTTGCATACATAACCTCACCGTTTGTATCTTTATCTTCGATACGTCGAAGGAACCAGTTCGATATGGTAATTCCTTCGGGATGTTCAGGTGTAAAAGAAGTGGTATATGTATGAGCGTTCAACACTTCACGGCAAAATTCATTTTCAACAGCCGCTTTTAACATCATCGCTATATCGTAACACGTTGAATAATGATTGTCATCATAAAGACCTACACAATTTGTCATATGAGACGTATTTGATAATCCAAGTTCATTCAATTTGTCATTCATTAACGAAACAAACGTATCTTCATCTCCGGCCGTGTAACGGGCGAGCGCTATCGCAGCGTCAGCTCCGGACGGAAGAATAGTCCCATAAAACAAATCCCTGACGGTCACCGTTTCTCCCGCATTAAAGTTTACCGCCGATAAATCGTTAACATATGCGTAATCGGTGTCTTCCAAAGTAACAGTAATCTCTTTATCGAGATCTTCGGGCGACAAATGTTCCGCAGCAACCAGCACTGTCAAAATTTTAGTCATCGATGCCGGATTTATTCTGTCGGAGTAATTTTTGCCGCATACTATTTGTCCGTTCCCGGCATCCAGCAAAAGAGCGTACGTACTTTGCATCTCTTCGCTGTCAATATAATAGTACGAATCTGATTTTTGAGCGGAATATCCTTCAAAAATCATCACTCCGTCGATATTGACCGATTCAGTCGACATCGTCTGCGGTTTTTCCTCAAAAGGGGTCGGTTGAGTGTATTCCGACACATCTTCCGACATTGTTTCCGACACAGGTGTCACAAGTTCTTCACTTACTGTCACAATCCCGGAATCGTCCATATTTTCGGGCTTTTCATCGCGTGGAATTATGAGTGCCGCAACTGCAACAACCACACAAAAAGCAGCGAAAAGAATTACCATCCTTTTTATCTGCTGCTTTCGTTTTTTACGCCGCCGGCGTTCATATATTTCACGTTCACGACGTTTCATACGTCGTTCGTATTCATAATCTGTTTCACTAAATTCTTCGTACTGCAAATCTTCGATTCAGTGCTGCAATATTCGCAGCACTATCCTTCCTCTTTGGCTATCTTTGCTAATTCCTGGGCTTCAAGTTCACGATACGCCACTTTTCCTACCAGAGTTTTCGGCAGGTCTTCTCTGAACTCAATGTCATAAGGCATAGCGTATTTCGCAATGTTCTTTCTGCAATACTCGAACAAAATAATTTTCGTATCATCAGACGGTTCAACATCCGGGTTCAACTTGATAAATGCCTTAATCTTTTGCATCTTATAAGTATCGGGAACTCCTATAACGCAGCTCATCTGTACCAATTCATGCGCATCGAGTATATTTTCCAACTGTCCCGGATATACGTTATATCCGGAAGTAATAATCATTCTCTTGGCGCGGCCTTTAAAATAGATAAATCCTTCATCATCCATCGTTCCCAGGTCACCGGTATATACCCAAGTAAGCCCGTCATCGTGTTTGCGAAGCGTCGCAGCCGTTTCATCGGGATGATTCATATATTCTTTCATCACCGTAGGCCCTGATAATAGGATTTCACCTTCAGCGCCGTACGGAAGTTCATTATCCGTTCCGGGTTCAACTATTTTGATAAATGTATCGGGGAAGGGCACTCCGATGCTTCCTTCCTTGAACATATTCGGAGGTGTCAGGCAACAGGCCGTAACCGTTTCCGTGGTTCCATATCCTTCACGCACCTGAATAACAGCTTTATGGTCATAAAGGAATTTATCAAATTTCTTTTTCAGTTCAATAGACAGAGAGTCTCCGCCCGAAAATACACCCTTTAAGCAGCTGAGGTCCGCATCTTCCATTGACGGCAAACGCAACAGTGCCTCGTACAAAGTAGGCACACCTGCTATAAAGTTGCATCTGTATTTTACTATCTGTTTGGCATAGCTTTCGGCCGTAAATCTGGGAATCAGTATGCATCGACCGCCCTGAGATAACATGGAATGAACACATACTCCCAAACCAAATCCATGGAAAAGCGGCATGGCAGCCAGCATCTTATCTCCCGGCCTAAACATGGGATTGGCCGCAATAACCTGCTGCCCCAATGCATTAAAGTTTCTGTTTGTCAAAACAATGCCCTTTGTCGTTCCGGTAGTCCCCCCCGAATACAGAATTACGGCAGGGTCCTCGCTCTTTCTTTCAACGGCAAATTTGTAAAAACAAGCTCCGGAAAGTTTCATAAAGTCTTTCCATCTGATTACGGGCGCATCCTTTGGTATTTTCTTTATCTTTCTGCCCTCAGTCAGCATATATCCTGCCTTAACAGGTTTTGAAAGAGCATCCTCCACCGAGGCAATGACAATATTTATCAGCTTTGTGTTCTCCCTGACAGCTTCGAATTTGTGATAAAACTGATCAAGGGTTACTGCTGTAACGGACTCAGATTCATTAAGATAAAACTCAATTTCTTTTTCCGCAGAAAGCGGGTGTATCATATTGGCAACGGCTCCGACCAAATTAACCGCATAAAACATATATATTGCCTGCGGACAGTTCGGCATCGCTATTGTAATTCTGTCATTTTCTCTGATTCCTATCGTTTTTAATGACTTGGCGCATTTAACAATATTGTCCATCATCTCCGAATATGTCGTCGATTTTCCCATAAAGTCAAATGCTACAGCCTTTGGATACATTTGAGCCACACTCTCTAACGCTTCATACATGGTACCGTCAAAATATTCCAAATTAAGAGGTACTTCCCCCACATGATCTTTCCATGGCATTTTTACTGTAGTTTCCATATATACCCTCACTAATACTCAATTTCTTCATTAAGCGGCAATTCCAACAACTCGGGTTCTGCCAAAAGCTTTTTAAACAGGCGAATGGTTTTTGAATAATAATATCCGTCCGCTATTCTTTCATCAATGGTTAATCCCAAATCAACGCTGTCCCTCATTTCAAAAGTACCGTCATCATTGAAAAAAGGACGCTTTTTCTTTTCGCCGACAACCACAAATACAGAATTGGTTCCCCAGTTGGTCAAATGATGATATCCCGAATGAAGCTTAATTGAACCTATATTGGTCAAAAGAACTGACGAATAGTACGGATCCGAAGCTATTGCAGATTTGGGAACACGTCCGTGTCTGTCCAGAATGCATACTATACCGATAATAAACTTGGACAAAAATCTGGGCATCTTATTGAAAATATCCATGGCATTTGAAGATGCATCAAGTTTATCTGTTCTGACTGTCGAAACCTGCTTAAAGATTTCATTATGTATTGTATTAATGTTATCTGATTCTTTGGCTTTAATCAGTGCCAATCCTTCTGCACCGTTATCATCAAACATCTTTTTAACAACGAAGGACGCTGTCAATTCATTGCGCTGATACATATTCTTATTTGCAATGAACCTGTTCATCTTCGGACGCAGATATATTGTTTTTAGCATGGCAGTAACAATAGCTTGAAAGAGGTTGTATTTATACTCCGGATTATCGGAGTTTTTCTTTTCCAGATATTCGTTGAGTGCCGTTAAGTCAATGGTTTCTTTTATGAAGGCCTCATTATCGCATCTGTTAGGATAAATATTCGGCATAACAAAATGCATTGCATCCAAATCTCTTAACAGAGTCCCGTCCTTTCGGTCTCCGAATCTCTTTTTCATATGAAAATATCCTCCTATTTCCACGCTTCGGGTAAAATGACCTTTTCCTTCGGCAAATATTCCTTAATCATATTTTCCAGTTCAACAGATTTAACAGGCTTAGTTAAATATCCTGTGAATCCGGCCTTCAAATACATCTCTTTGGCTCCGACTACGGCGTTGGCCGTCAATGCTATTACAGGTGTAGTTGTATCAAATTCAGGAGTTTCCTGCAATAATTTAAGTGTCTCTATACCATCAAGTTCGGGCATCATATGGTCCAGCAAAATAATATCATACTGATGTTGCTTTACTTTTTCTATACATTCGTATCCGGAATGAGCAGTATCAATCTTTAACAACGTCTTTTTAAGTAATCCCAGGATTACTTTGTTGTTCATATCAACATCATCTACGACCAAAATTCCGGCATCGGGAGCTCTGAAGGATTCCGAGTATTTTTCGCTCTTAACCATATCTTCGCTCAAGTAGCTGATTGTAACACGTCCTACAGGTTCCTTATTCACAACCTTTTGAGGAATCTCAACCAGAAAAACCGATCCGACTCCCAGTTCCGACTGAACTGTTAATGTTCCTCCCATCAAATCAATCAATTGCTTGGTAATGGAAAGTCCCAATCCGGTTCCTTCAACGGATCTGTTCTTCTTTTCTTCAATTCTCTGGAAGGCTTCAAACATCTTTGATTTATCTTCCGACGAAATACCCATTCCGGTATCCGCAACTTTAATGCACAGTGACATATGATCTTCATCTATAGGTTTTACGGAAAAAGATGTTGTAACGGAGCCTGTTTGAGTATATTTGACTGCATTGGTCAATAGATTGTTTATTATCTGTCGAACACGAATTTCGTCGCCGAACAAAACTGACGGAATTGCAGGATTTACTTTAAAGTAATATCCGAGATTTTTTTCCTTTGCGCGGAAATATACGGCATTAAAGCAGTCCGTCAGCATTTCCTTTGTGTTGTACTCTGCGGGAATCAATTCCATTTTTCCCGACTCAATCTTCGAAAAGTCCAAAATATCATTTATTATTCCGAGCAATGTATTTGAGGAACTCTTTATGTTGTCAGCGTATCTTAATATTTCACTGTCTTCGGCTTCTCTTAATATCATCTCATCCATTCCGATGACAGCATTAATAGGTGTTCGGATTTCATGAGACATATTTGCCAGGAAATCACCTTTTGCCTTGGAAGCTTTTTCCGCTTCCAAAATGGCTTCCTGAAGGCGCGCCTCATTCTCTATCAATTTCTCGGTCTGTTTTTCAAACAGTCTGTTTTGGAATTTGAACAAAATACCTATGCAGGAACCGACCATTATCAATACCATGATGATATCGAAATACATTGCGGAGCCTTCCATTCTGCCCATTACCCATTCCGGATGTATTCTGGAAAGATGTAATACGGTAATAAAGCTGGCTATGGTAAGAACGTACATAATGTAGAACATCGGTCCGCGCAGCGCCAGGAAAACCAGAATAAATCCCATGACCAGCCATAAAAGCATTCCCGAATCCAATCCTCCGCATGTAAAAAACAGCAAAGGAAACATCACCAGATTCAAAACCATCATCAAAAGGGACGCTGCCAACTCATATTTTTTGAATTTGGCAGACAGAACAAGACAGAAAAACGATACAAAAGACGTACCGATGCAGGCTATAACGGCAGGGATTCCCACATTTTCAAGCACCGTAAAAATGCACGCAACTACCGAAAACAGACCACCCACCATAATAAGCAGGTTCAATATTCGATACCTGATAGCAACTTTTTCATCATACATGTTGCCAATAATTCTTTGGTATATACGTTCTATTATTTTCAAAGCAAAATCCTCTCATTTCACGATGTCAAAAACATATATATTATATCAAAAAATGGCGCTGTCATACAGTGTCAACAGTTCAATGCTATATCTTAATATTGACCCATTTCCCCTGTCTGAATCTGATGGTTGCAAACGTAAATCTGGAAATCTGATCTGCCAGAACTCCCATCCAAATTCCGGTGATTCCCCATCCAAAAGTATATCCGCAAAGGTATGAGAATATGGTTCGTATAACAGTAACACTGATCATTGATGCAACAGCCGTATACAGTGTATCTCCGGCACCTCTTAAGCATCCCATATATACCACCTGTATTACCTGGAACAAAACTACCAGGATAATTACTCGCATTATATTAACACCGATGTCGACTATTTCTTTTTCCGCAAAGAAAAGTCCCATGATAGGTCTCGCTCCGAAGAAATAGACTACAGCCAGAACCGCAGCTATGCATATCGCCATTTTTCTGCATATTCCGCCATACTCTTTGGCCAAATCAGGATTTCCTTCACCCAAAGACCGTCCTATCAGAGCAACTGCTGCCGCCTGGATTCCGTCTCCGAAAGAAAACGTCAGCCCCATAAAATTCATTCCGACCTGATGAGCTGCCATGGCTGCAGTTCCCTGTGCTGCTGCCATAATAGCCGTCAGCATAAAACCGACTCTCATCAATATCTGTTCGAAAAATACCGAATAGCCCAGTTTCACTATCTGTACGAACGCTGTCCATGCCGGCTTTATCTTTTTTTCAATAATATACGGTATAGACAGGAAATTGTCCTTTTTATATATTGACAGCACACTCATTACGGAAGCTACTACCGTACCCAGAACCGTAGCAAGAGCTGCTCCCACTATTCCCATGGCAGGGAATCCCAGATGTCCGCCGATTAACAGGTAGTTGAATACAATATTCACAACGCTGGACGTTATATTGGTACGCATGGTTATTTTGGTGTTTCCCGCGCCTCTTTGAGCCGAGTTGATAACCATCTGCAGGCAGTTAAAAATCATTCCGCCCATGATAATCTGAAAATAAGTGACAGCAATATCATGTGTTTCTTCGTTCGATCCGCAAAATGCGATTACAGGGGATGCTGTAAAGACAAAAATGATGCTTATTATGATCGATGCCACTGTAACCAGCGATATAGCCGTCAGCATTATTCTGTTGGCTTCATCCTTTTTATTTTCGCCTCTGCGTCGTGCTACCAGCGCAGAAACCGCAATGTTAACGGCAAAAAACAATGCCAATCCCATAAATTTAGGCTGGGTGGTTAATCCTACCGCGGCCACCGCCGAAGCCCCCATTGAGCTGACCATAAACGAATCGATCAGTCCCGCCAATGCCGTAAAAAACGACTCAATTATTGACGGCCACGCCATATTAATTGTGTTACGCAAGTGTTCTTTGTCTATCTTAAAAAAACTCATTTTTCTATTCTTAGGCCTGCTTCTCAGTCAAAGCAAGTTCATCCTTTTCTCTGGTTATATTTTTCATCCATTTCATTTTTTTGTAATGCATCACGATTGTCGGCATCTTATAGTACTCGTCGAGTGTCATTACCAAATATACCCACATAGCGGGCAGTTTCAGCACAAAAGCCGCAATAAACATCAAAGGAACCGCTACCAGCCACATATAGACCAAATCCATTTTCATACCGAATTTGGAATCGCCCCCGCCTCTGAAGCAGCCGCATACCATACAGGTATTCACGCCTTCCCCGACTAATCTCCAGGTTGTCATTATCATCATGATGCCCAAATACCTGACAGCAGTTTCCGTCAATTTATCGGAGTAAAAAGCCATAACAGGTTTTCTCAAAATCATCATTACAGCACATCCCAGCAACGCTACGTAAGTCGTGATTCGAAGCATCCTGCCGGAATATACTTTTGTAGCCTCCATCTTATTTTCTCCGAGGTTCTGACTGACGATAATCGTTGTAGCATTGGCAAACCCCCGGCTGGCTATTGCACCTATATCGACCACCATGACCGCTACCGAGTTGGCAGCCACCACATCATCACCCAAATGCCCCAAGATGGCAGAAAAGGCTGATGCCGCCAATCCCCAAATCAAGTCATTAAGCAACGAGGGTACGCTGATTTTCACAAAATCTCCGAGCAAAACTCCCGTTTTTGAAAACAGATATTTCACTCTGAATTTGACGGAACTTATAAATACCGAATGTATGATACACAATATCACTTCGAAAACACGAGCTATAACCGTTCCCAACGCCACTCCGACAACTCCGAGTTTGGGGAAACCGCAGAATCCGAAAATAAACAGTGCATTGAACACCACATTCACCACTAAGGACAAAATATAAAGAAGTGACGGAAAAATCACTTTTCCGACACTTCGAAGAGCACTTACATATACTTGCGAGATACCCATAAATACAAATGAAAACGAAACGACACGCAAATAGTTTTTGCCTGCTTCTATGGTTTCCTTCGAATCCGAAAACAGTCTCATTATTGTTTCCGGTGCAAAAAAGCAGATTGCAAAAAAGAGTAACGAAATCAATATCGTTATTCGAAAAGCAAGACCCATAACGCGTTCTATGGTTTCTTTATCATCTTTGCCGTAATATTGACCGCACAGGACGGATGTTCCCGTCGATATACCGAAATAGACGCAAAACAATACAAATACAAATCCGTTTGCCAAAGAAGACGCCGACATTGCACTCTGACTGACGTAGCCAAGCATCAATGTATCGGCGGAATTAACCAACGTACTGATTAAGTTCTGTAGCATAATGGGCAGCGCCAGACTAAGCGCGAGCATTAAGAATGCTTTTTTGTCCAAAATCCGTGAATCGGAATTCTTGAAAGACATTTTTCTTACCATTCTTTCATCTTTGTAAAAATCTTTATTAGCGGTACTATTATAACACCGCATACCAAATTGCCCAACCCGTGCATGACATCAAAAGGTAATCCGGAAATAATCCACGCCACCATTCCCTTTAAGCCCAAGCCGAAGCACACCGCCTGAAAGGGCGCATAAAAGGTTCCGTATAAAAAGCCGTGAAGTGCACTGATAATGCAATAAACAAAAGGTGCAGCCTTTTTGTTCATGTTTTGGGGCAAAATCATGGTTGCCCCCCATAGGAGCAACCAAATATATAAATACGGTATCCACCACGTATTAAATCCGTTCAAAAGACCTGCCAGAAAAACAAAAACATATATCGGATATAAGGCTTTTTTCCTATAGACCACCGTCAGTGATACTATGAAAGCCCCCAGGAGATGAATATTGGGAAGTGCAGCCATTATTTCTTTTGATGCATACATCACGCCGCCGAGCATTCCAAAAATCACAATTTCTTTTGTTGTAAGTTTGATTTTCGATTTAGTTTCCAAATTCGACAAAACTATTATCCTTTTGCTTATTCTTCAACGTTTTGCTTTCCATATGCACTTTCTTCGAATTCGGAGACAGGCATGGGTTTTGCAAAAAAGAATCCCTGAATCAAATCACATTTTTCACCTGCCAGAAAATCGACCTGATCTCTTGTTTCAATACCTTCTGCAACTATATGCATGCTGAGTTTTTTAGCCAGCATTATGGTCTCGGAAACAATTAAATGCGCACGGTCGAAAACATCATCCCCCCTGAAGAATTCCGCATCAAGTTTTATGACATCAAGCGGAAGCTCTTTAAGTGTATTAAGTGAAGAGAATCCTGCGCCGAAATCGTCCATCGAAATCGGGAAACCTGCTTCTTTAAGTTTCGAAATGGTCTTCAGCAGAACATCCTTATCATCAAAGAACGCACTCTCCGTCAATTCCAGTTCGATATACTCATGCGGGACTTTGTATCTGTCAACAATTTTGCATATATCCTCAGCCAATGTTTCTATCGCGAAATGAGCTCTTGATACGTTTACGGATATAGGGAATAATTGGTAACCCTGCTCCATCCATTTTGCTTGAGCTTTGGCAACTTCGGTCAACATGAAATCATCCAACTTTACTATAAACCCGTTGTTTTCGAAAATAGGAATAAACTTTCCGGGCGGAATCAGGCCGACCCCCGGCTTTATCCAACGGCACAAAGCTTCGGCTCCTCCGATTTGTTCGGAAGAAGTCGTATACTTAGGTTGCAGGTACATTACAAATTCGCCGTTTTTAAGTGCCTGTTCCATCTCATTTTCAACGGTTTGCGCCCAAACCATCTTTTCTTTCATGCCTTCGTCAAACCATGAAATTTTCACGTTTGATCCGACAACAAGAGACTTGCGGGCTATAGCGGCACAATTATAGATGTCCGCCATATCAATTTTGGAATTGGATCCGACTTCGGCCACTCCGGCTACTATTTTCTGCTTAAGTTCCGGATATTTCATCGCTATTTGTGAAAAGAAACTGAATAATCTTCCGTTCAATTTTGCCCGGTCATCCTTGGTCAGCAAAAGAGCATATTCCGCTCCTTCTTTTCGACAGAAAATCTCATTTCCTTTTAAGTTTTTACTCAGTAGTTTATAGACATTTTCCAGCAATTCTTCGCCTTGTCTGTCCCCATATATCAGGCAATAGGCATCAAATTTCTCAATCAACATCGATACTATCACGTATCCTTTGTTTTTATTATAAAAGCGTCTCTTTGAAGCTGTTTTAGTAAAATATGTCCAGTTGTTTCCTCCTGTGGTTACATCGGTATAAAGAATCTTGGCAAGTTTACGTCTCTCGATTACTACCCTGATAATCGCAATAATCTGATACAGGAAAATAACAACGCACAAAAGTGAAGTGACAATCAAAGGAATGATCACCGATACCACTTCAAAATTCGTAATGCTCAAAGGCATTCTGATATAGATTTTTGCATTTTCATACATGAATCCATACCAAATTCCCATATGAATGTAGTCTGTATTACCCCATTCCGGGTTTAATGCGCCGTCTTCTTCAAAACCGGATAAATCAAAATTCTTCCATACATCTGTCATGTGTACGGTCATTTCGCCATCCTCAACCTGCAGCAAATCGGAATTGGAATCAAGCGATACCAAAAATGTTTCCCTTCCGTACTTCATGGGAGCGAAACTGTCCATATTCGGAACCAGATTGCCTTTCATGAATCGGATATTGCCATCGCCATCTGCTCCCACCACACTGAGAATATCATATCCTACGTGCTCATAATCGTAATTCATTTTTGCATAAAGATTCTTGATGTCCTCTTCGGTATCCATCGGAAGAGACATCAAATAGTCCGCTGTCTTTCTGGCTCTGCCCTCATTCAGCGAAATCTTATTTGATAACGTTGAATGAAACATCACCTCCAAAATGAAAGCATTAATCAATGCAAACAGTATCCCGATAATGACTATCCACATTACCGAAGGCCACAAAACACGTGTGCGGAGTTTCTTGATTCGTTTTTCTTTTGCTTTACTCATATCTTAATCCTTTATATCTCGGCGTATCATAATTTGTCGCCGAATCATCACATAACTTGTCCCTTTATCAAAACAGACGTCCGCAATGCTTTTCATTAGCATCTGCCATCGTCTTAAGTCTGTATCTGGTTATCGGCATATTTGACACCAGATTCAATAGGAAATAGTAAACCGAAGCCTCTTTTCCGCAAGGTGCGGTCATTTTTTCCAAATAATCCGCCGTATCCATTTTCCGAACTGCCAAATAATGAACACTTGATTTAATCAGACACTCAAGTGCTGCCTCATCACCGAGAATCAGTTTGGCCGCACGATCTGCACTGTATTCCAACGTTCTATGCAATAACGGCCCGAAAATCGGAATGGCATGTGCAAAAAAAGTAAGCAGATAAAACCACATTGAACGGTGCCCATAATACACATGTGCAAAGTCTCTGATAATATTAAATTCGGCAATATCAGGATTATATATTGCAGCCCCCGGTGCTACGGTTACAAAAGAATCACTCGAAAACGGAATATTAAGCACCGAATAAGTACTCGAAGAAGCACTGATAAATACCTTCGGAATCGGTTTGAGTTTCATCTTTGCTCCTACGGATTGTTCAATTGCATAAATTTCCGGGAACTGCTTTTCACTCACTCTGATTCCGCTCACATAGCAACCGTGATACAGTTTTTTTGCGTTATATATAATTATCAGTATAAGAATAATTAAAAACAACGGTACAAACAATTGCTCGGAATCTGCCAAAAAATCCATATACTCGCCATCAATTTCGAGCCAGGAAGCGATAAAATCCACAAGGCCGGTACGTAAGGCAAAAAATCGGCCAAACAAAAACAGCACAAAGAAATTCAAAAGCACCGCCAAAATAAACAGTGGAAACTCTGCCTTATGTCTTGCCTTTTTCATAATAATATCTATATCAAATGTTTCATTCATTAGCACAACCTCATTACAGTTCTTTGACCAGTTTACTTCCATCGGAAACATATCCGAACTTCTTTATAAATACGGAGTCGGTACTGGTATCAAAGTCCATACTCAAAGATTTGTATCCCAGCTTTTTCAATTCCTTACTGACAAATTTCGCCGGCCCCAAATCTCTGTATCCGGCAGATACATAATCCAACAAAATATGTAGATTCCCTTCTCCCGTTTTATTGGCTACCAAAACTCCGATGGTCTTTTCTTCACATACTGTAGCCAAAACAAATCGACCTTTCGTTTCCATGTCAAAATTGGGATAAAAAATCTTTATTTCATCCTTGTAATAATCAAGAAAATAACGGATTGACGCATCGTCATCACCGCACTCAATCAGCCCGTACGGTTTTGATGTTCTCATCAATTTATACAAATGATACAGATTAATAAAAACCAGGAAAACATTCATAATCGCGGTCGGATATGATTTGATAATAATCGCATAAACCGTGAAAATGACGCTTCCTACGGTATTAATGATTCTCAGCTTTTTGACCGAAGTCATAAGCATCGATATCATAACCAGTCCCGAACCTATATATCCGATAATCTCTACCAAACTCATCACCTCCAAAAGAACACTATTTCTATTTTAACAGTTAATGTATCATATTTCAAAACATGACTGAAAAACGATTGCAAAAACAGAGCCTCTGCCAACGGCAAAGGCTCTGTGATTAGCATTTCTTAAGTTTATTTCAAACGATTCTCTGTGCATACTGCAGGGTAGAACAATCAATCCGGCAGATTGCTGTGTTCGATTTTCTGATAAGACATTTTGAACAAAGTTCCTTTGATACGATACTCTATACAGCACGGAGCCCACACAGATTCCTCGACAACATTGTATATATCAGGTACACCATCGGACTGTACTAGCACATTCACGCATGTATCATCCGGAGAAAGTTCAATCGTCTTGGACTGCCCTAACGGAAACCTGTCCGTACACACATGTGTTTCGACACTACTAATAGTAACCCATATCAAGCAGCCGGAATCATTTGTAATTTTAATATAAGGTTTCTTTATAGGAACACCTACTGTACCACCAGTAACTTTCGACAATTCTTCCGATTTGAGTTTCAAATCCCGTTCTTCATTACGGTTTTCTTCAGAAATTTTCTTCATAATATCCCCTTCTTCCATACACTTGTTAACAATTCTACTCAATGTTCGATTTTCTCATAAGACATTTTGAACAAAGTTCCTTTGACACGATACTCTATATGACACGGAGTCTCCACATATTCATCGACAACATTGATTATTTCAGGCAAACCATCGGACTGTACAAAAACTTTTGCACCGTAATCATCAGGAGTAAGATATACTGTCCTAGACTGTCCCAAAGGAAATCTTCCAAAATCCTCACGTGTAATCGGTCCACCAATTGTACACCATATTAAGCAACCGGAAGCATTTGTTACTTTAATATATGAAGGCGAATCGGATTCTCCTCCCCTGCCACCTGCTACCTCTGACAATTCTTCAGAATTAATTTCCTTTTCCTGTTCTTCATTAATCTTATTAAGTTTTTCTTCGAATTCTTCCTTCATAATTTCCCCTTCTTTCCCATAC
Source organism: Lachnospiraceae bacterium (assembly GCA_045640905.1). GTDB lineage: Bacteria > Bacillota > Clostridia > Lachnospirales > Lachnospiraceae > JAILLW01. Next base: position 4,542 of record JAZUFW010000013.1, on the reverse strand, counting down.
ACTTGCCAGCGATTCTACAGTCCGGCTTTCGCCGGCTGTACAAAATATCTTCTCCTAAATCTACAATATCATACGAATGAAGCGAGAAAAAGGGCTAATAAATCGAGTAGGCGGCTTCCTACTCGATTGAACTTTGGCGTCAAATGGATATTCGTGCAAGCACAATATCCGCTTGACGCCTTATCGCACATCGAGCAGGCTGATTCCTGCTCGATTGTACGTTGGCGTCAAATGGATATTCGTGCAAGCACAATATCCGCTTGACGCCTTATCGCACATAAAAAAGCCCTCCGAATTAGTCGGAGGGCTTGAGTTACTACTTATTATCAATATACGTTTATTACTTGCTCTCCTTCTTTGACTTCTTAAGAGCCTTTGCAGAAGCACCGATACCGCCCATAGAAGCGCTCAGGCCTGCTAACCATCCAAAGATAGCCATTGTATCACCTGTTTCGGGAGCACGTCTCTTTCCAAGTACTGCCTGGTCCATTCCTCTCTTGGCACCAAGAACTGCTGCAGAACCGTCTGCTCTACGAGCACCGAGTACTGCGGGAGCTGCAGGCGCAGCTGCGGGTGCGGATGCAGGTGCTGTATAAGTAGGAGGTGTTGCCGGTCCGGGTTCCGGATTTGGTTCCGGATTGGGTTCGGGATTAGGCTCGGGATCATGTCTGCGTTCTGCATAGAATGTTCTGGTAGTTTTCTTATCTATGCTCCACTGTCTATAAACAGTTTCTGTGCTCTTAACAACCCTATTAATAGTTACAGGTTCGCTGTCAACAGTCTTCTGTCCCTTAACAGTTTCATCTGCAGTATACTTGTCGAATAATTTATCCTTCGTATAATCCTCATTTTTATTCTCATAGAGGTCAACATACTTGGTTTCAGTTCTCTTAGTAGCCGTCTTAAGAATCTTTGACATATCTCCAACTGTAAGTTTAGCCGAATCCTTAAAATGAATATGATACGCTACAATATTACCATTGGCATCATCTTCGATTTTGACATTATCATCAGGATTAAGGAGTAACGTTCCAAAACTCTTGCCGTTAAGGTCAGGAAGTACAAGATTTCCTCCCAGTTTGTTTTTAGCAACAATGACAACGTTCGACATATCGAGTCCTTTGTTACTAACTTCTTTGATTAAGCTAATCAGCCCATTGGCGTCGGTTCCGTCATAAACGAAAACATCAACTCCGTTTTTCTCGCCATTTGCAATAACATCATCGATAATGCCACTCCAAAATGCTTTATCAAAATCAGAATTTTGCTGTCCGCTTCCGGTTTTATGACGATATCCAATTGTACCATCAACATTTCCTTGATTACTCTGAAGATTATCGCAATCACCACCGATTCCTTCTAACTCATCAATTCTTTCATCATAATATGTTGCTGTAATAATCTGCTGTTTGCCATCACTGGTCTTTTTACTGTCATCGATAGAAAGGATCTTTTCTCCATTCTGTTTTCCGTTTGTAAGGTCGCTTTTTGCTGCATTAATATCAGCCTGAATAGCAGCAGCATCTCTTGCCACTTCATGTGATACGGTAATAACCAGCTTATCAGGATCAGTCGGGTCATCAGCAGCGCTTACAAATGTATATTCACTTCCAAGTTCTGCCATAAGCGCATCAATCAGATCCTGGTTGGTGCCCTTGGATATCTTCAATGTTCCTGTTACCTTAACATCACCTGTATTCGGGTCCGGCTCTGTCCGATTCCAAACAATTTCACCATTACCATATTTAGCAAGTTCAGCCTTAATAGCTTCCTTGGCGCTATCAATACCGGCCTGCATCTCGTCATCTGATTTATTAACATCTTTATGGCCAACTACAGTAACATTGCCGTCTGCATCAGTTGTAACATCCTTTTCGTCATCAACTGAATAGCCATCTTCCTCAAGGTCCTCAATTGCTTCCTTAATCTCTTCACCAATCTCATCATCTGTGAGAGTTTTTTCAACATCGAGGTCTACTCTATCATCAAACTCGGTCTGATTAACGACCTTTTTATTCGGATCTTTCTCAATTTCTTCTATCTTTTCTTCAACAGCCTGATCTGTTGTTTCTGTCTTTATATAACTTTCATGACCGTACTTATCGAGAACAGTACCTTTATTAACTCCGTCATCAACATGATCTTCAATTGTAACCTCAGCAACCTTTTGAGGATCTGTGAGATTGTCATCGCCTTCCTGTAACGTAGACTGGTCGATATTGTCCCAAGCACCGGGTTCCTGTACAACTGTGATTCTGTCGTCTTGATCATTATCATTAGTGTAATCGGTGTTGTCTGTCTTTTCGTCCAATACAACATCCTGACCGTCAGCATTCTCTATAATATCCTTAACCTCTGCTTCGGAAAGATTGCCTTCCTCAGCAAATGAAGCCACTGCGGGTACCATAGCTGCTGCGATACCGATTCCCATTGCCATTAAAACTTTGTTTTTCATGCCGTTTTCTCCTCTCGTGAATTATTACCAAAAATTCCTTTTACTTTTACTCTTTCTATTATCAATAGCTCTCTATTCGGCTATATGATCAAATAAATATTGCAAAACATCCGGTGTAAACTTCTTTGCGGATATTCCGATTTGGAAAGTTCCATCGGGATTTACTTCCTGTCTGTTGACATCTGCGTACATTATCAATGTGTCCGCTACAATAATGATGTCCTTACCTAAGATATCGGGTAAATCTGCCGGAGCTGTAATACCCATTCCCAAGGGGCTGACATTTTTTACATCTACGTAGTACTTTTCGCAGGTATCACATACCACAATGACGCTTCGTACTGCATAATCAACTCTGTTTATCTCTCTTCTTTCTTCCATTTTTTCACCTCCGGTAATTCAGTTACTAAATAAGTAAAAGCCTCATTACCAATAAAATCACTTCCAAGCGGAAATGCTTTTATCAATAATAAGGCTCTTTACGGGCGTTCCTTATCATGTTTTAGTAAAATAATAGTATTCTCGATTTGGTACCGCCGTCAATATTTTTTTTACTATTTTTAGTACTTTTTCCGCAGGCAAGAATGCCCATTTTACAAGGTTTGTCAGGGTTTTTCACACAATTTACAAAAAGTAGTCAGATAATTTACCATCCTAAGGTACCGATTTTCGAACAATTCCACCATGCTATTCATCATAAAAAGCCCGGAATGACCGGGCTTTTATTAATACATCTTCATTATTTTCTGAATCTTTTGTTTTATATGGTCCTCATCATACAGGAATACATGGTAATATCGCGATAATTCCTCAGCAGAATACTTGCGCTTGATTAATTCCGCAGTGCACATGTACCTAATAATGATATTGCAGGCGCATATATCGAGATCCGCTTTCTTAATCTTTTCAAGCAGCAGTCCCGTAATCATTTCCTTATGCTCTCTCAGTGCCGCAATCAAATCCCCGAGTGTGGTAAATCCCAAGGCTTTCAGCTGATCCAGGTAATTACCCATGTCAACTATGAATATTTCAATTCCATGAACACGTTGCAGTTCATCATAGTACTCGCGCATCTTTGAGTTGTTCTTCATATGCTCATTCAGTGAAACCAAATCAAGCGGTACCTCGTCGGCCGTTCCGTTGATTATTTTTTCCCTGACGTCAATTGCGTATTGCGTCGAATTATCCCTCAGTTTGATGAACTCTTCATCGCACATTTCAAGAAGCGAAGCTACACGTGAAAAATTCCTGCGAATAGCCTGGGGTACTCCGTATGAACTTTTGTATCCGAGGTCATGCTCTATTTCTGCCCAGGCATGCTGCAAAATCGTTCGAATCTGTATTTCAAACAGCAAATCCCGAATCTCATCATTGGCATCTTCATCCTTAAACGCGCAAACATAATGCAAAGAAAGATATCCAAACTGAGTCGGCTCCATGGAAACTCGCTTGTCCACGCGCCTTACCACCATAAATAATTGCTCTATGCAATCCCCGATTCTGTCCGCATCATCGGAAAAATACGTAATGATTCTGAACCCGCACAGGTCCTTTACGTCTGTCAGTTTTGTTACTTTGCCGCGCTTTTTGGATATTTTCCCCTTGAGCGAATCGACTGACTTAATTCTGCTCATCAAAGGGAGGGTAAAAAAGCCGTTATCGGCAATCATTTTTTCAAGTACATCCCCCGCTTTGGCACGGAGCGTTTCATATCGGGATATATTATTCGAATAATCATGTATTATTTCATTGGTATTCATAGCGATTCCTTCGCTTCCTATTTGTACACCTTATCAGCCATTTCGGTTATGAAATCAGAATAGCCCGGATGTGACTTATTAAGGGCAGCTATTGCCTCTTCCTTGGATATATTCAATCCTTTGAGCATTGAGACGGAATTTTCAATTGACTGTGTGATTCCAATCTCAATTCCTTCTTTCACACCGTCTTCATGTTCTTCTCGTCTGAATATTTTTTCGCGTGCTTCAAATGTCATATCGATTGCCATAACTTTTAACACCTCATTTCCTCTGTTCTTGAGGAATTCATCCAGTGATTCAGTTTCTTAATAAGTGGACTTTTTGCGC